>NZ_WUJP01000593.1 GCF_009806515.1 Geminicoccus flavidas
CCTCATGAACGCGAGCTTGGACGACGCTCACGAGCTGAAAGGCGCATCGGTCGACGACCGGCTGACCCTGTTGGGCGTGGACCATCTCGTCGTGCGGGACATCTGGAGCCGATAGACCGGCGTACCGGCACTGCAGCAGGGCGGGCAGCGATAGCCTAATCTCGTTGACAGCAAGATTGAGAGAAAAGAGCATCATCAATTCCCTGCGCTGCTTGACCGGGGGACAGGATGAAGCTCAGTTCCGGAAATAGTGCTCCGCAGTATTTTATCGCTCTAGTGGGCGCGCTCTTCGCCTTGCTTCTCAGCACCTCGGCCTGGAGCGTCGGGGAGGACCCGCGCCACAATCCGCTGATGCAGGACCGGCCGTCCGCCTACGTCTCCGGGGCCGACGTCCACCACGTCTTCGTCCGGGGGCGCAGCAACCATCTGCTGCACTGGTGGCGCACCGCCGGGAAATGGCAGCGCGAGGACCTGGGCGGCGACATCATCTCCGGGCCGACCGCCTATGATACCGGCAACAACAATGCGAATGCCTATGCGTTCGGGCGCAACGGCGATCTCATGCACTGGCGGCGCTCGGGCGGGCGCTGGCTAGTGCGCAACCTGGGTGGCGACCCGGGCGGCCCGCCGACCTCCTACGGCAGGCCCAATCACAACGTGTATGTCCACACCCGCCAGGGGCGGCTCTGGCACTGGTGGTTCACCAATGGCGGCTGGCACCAGGAGGACCTGGGCAAGCAACTGGTCAGCGCCCCTTCCGCCTATGCCGTGGGCAACGTCCACCATGTCTACGGGCGAGCGTCCACTAGCAACATCCTGCACTGGTGGAAGTCCGGCGGGACATGGCGCCGCGAGGACCTGGGCGGTGCAATCGTCAATCCTCCGTCCGCCTACTCCGATGGCGCCAGCCATCACGTCTATGCACAGACGCTGAACGGCCGTCTCTGGCACTGGTGGAACAGCGGTGGCGGCTGGCGGCATGAGGAGCTCGGCAAGGGCGTCATCGGTGGCCCGGCCGCGTTCGTCATCGGCAGCACCCCCCATGTCTTTGTGCGCGGCTCCGGCAACCGTCTGGTGCACTGGTGGAAATCGGGCGGCAGCTGGCGCAAGGAGGATGCCGGCGGTGGCCTGATCGGCAACCTGACCGCCTACGCGACCAAGAATGGGGCCGCCCATGTCTATGCGCGTGGGCCCAAGGACCATCTCTGGCACTGGACCAACGAAACGGGGCGGTGGCGCCAGGAAGATCTCGGCCCCGGCTTGGGCTGCCGGTTCCTGGGGTGCGGCCTGCTCCTGCCGGCGCTGTCGAACGGCAAGATCCCGCCATAGGCTGCGGCCGGCGAAGGGTGCTTCACCCTCCATCCCGGCTCCCCTATGGTTCCACCCATTCGGGCAAAGACCGGATCGGGAGGCGGGAACGATGAAGACGGTGCGTCTGACCATGGCGCAGGCCCTGGTGCGCTGGCTGACCAGCCAGCGCACGGAGATCGACGGCAGGAACGAGCCCTTGTTTCCCGGCCTGTTCGCCATTTTCGGTCATGGCAACGTCACCTGCCTGTCCGAGGCGCTGCAGGAGGTGCAGGACGTCCTGCCGACCTGGCGGGGCCAGAACGAGCAGGCCATGGCGCTGGCAGCGATCGGCTTCAACAAGGCGAGAAAGCGCCGGCAGATCATGATCGCCGCCAGCTCGATCGGGCCGGGTGCCACCAACATGGTCACTGCCGCCGCGGTCGCCCACACCAACCGCCTGCCGCTCCTGCTGCTCTCCGGCGACTATTATGTCAGCCGCTTTCCCGACCCGGTTCTCCAGCAGGTCGAGCATTTCGGCGACCCGACCCTGTCGGTGAACGACGCCTTCAAGCCAGTCGTGCGCTACTGGGACCGGATCACCCGGCCCGAGCAGATCATCCAGTCCCTGCCCCAGGCGCTCGGCATGATGCTGGACCCGGCCGACTGCGGCCCGGCCTTTCTGGGCCTGTGCCAGGACACCCAGGGCGAGGCGTTCGACTATCCCGAGCGGTTCTTCGAGCCGACCGTCCACCACATCCCGAAGCCCCGCGCCGACCTCCGGCAGATCGAGGCGGCGGTGGCGCTGCTGAAGACCGCCAAGAAGCCGATGATCATCGCGGGCGGCGGCGTGCGCTATGCCGATGCCGAAGGGCTGCTCGCCGCCTTCGCGCAGCGGCACGGCATTCCGGTGACCGAGACCCTGAACGGCCGCACCGTGCTCCTGCACGACGATCCGGTGAACTGCGGCCCGGTCGGGATCATGGGCTCGTCCTCCGCTAACCATCTGGCCGCTGAAGCCGACGTGGTGCTGGCGATCGGCACGCGGCTCCAGGACTTCACCACCGGCTCCTGGACGCTGTTCCCGCACGACGCCCGGTTCATCGGGATCAACACCGCCCGTTTCGACGCGCGCAAGCACATGAGCCTGCCGGTGGTGGGCGACGCCGCGGTGACGATCGAGGAGATGGGCCGGGCGCTGGGTGACTGGCGGGCGCCGGAGAGCTGGCTGCAGCAGGGCAAGGCCTGGTACGGCGAGTGGAACGGCTATATCGACCGCCGCTCCGGGCCGACCAATGCCGAGACCACCACCTATGCCCAGGTCGTGGGCGCGGTGAACCGGCTGGCGGGCGAGCGCGACCTGGCGCTGACCGCGGCGGGCGGGATGCCGGGCGAGTTGGAGATGAACTGGCGCGCCAAGGGCATCGGCACCTTCGACTGCGAGTTCGGCTTCTCCTGCATGGGCTACGAGGTGGC
Source organism: Geminicoccus flavidas (assembly GCF_009806515.1). Classification (GTDB taxonomy): domain Bacteria; phylum Pseudomonadota; class Alphaproteobacteria; order Geminicoccales; family Geminicoccaceae; genus Geminicoccus; species Geminicoccus flavidus. The sequence goes on from NZ_WUJP01000593.1 coordinate 2,764, forward strand.
GGGCGGCTGGGGTGCGGCCATGGCCGACCCGTCGCGCGACGTATTCGTGATGGTGGGCGACGGCTCCTACCTGCTCATGAATTCCGACATCTATTCGTCGGTGCTGACCGGCCACAAACTGATCGTGGTGGTCTGCGACAATGGCGGGTTCGCCGTGATCGACCGGCTGCAGACCAGCAAGGGCCAGCCCAGCTTCAACAACCTGATCGAGCAGGGCACCCGGGTGAAGGAGGCGTTCCGGGTCGACTTTGCCAAGCATGCGGAATCGATGGGGGCGATCGGCATCCGGGCGAGGTCGATGGGCGAGTTCGAGGACGCGGTGCGTCAGGCCAAGGCCGCGGACCGCACCACCGTCATCCACATCGACGTCCACCCGACCGACTGGACCGGCGAGAACGGCTCCTGGTGGGAGTGCGGCACGCCAGAAGTATCGGCGAACCAGCGGGTGGAGGAGGCCTTCCGCGCCCATGTCGAGGGCAAGAAGCGCCAGCGTCTGGGCGTATGATCAGGCACGCCTGTCAGCCCGGTGACAGGTCCAGAGCCGCCATGCTAGGCTCCCGGCGTCGGCTTGGCCGGAGAAGGGGCGATCCCCATATGCGGCAGGACGGATTGGAGTCGAGGAGCCGGGTGCCGTGACCGAATTCGTGGCGCCGAAGCCATGCGGTCTTTCCGCCGAGCAGATCGAACGGCGGGCGGCCGAGTTCGCGGCGGAGCACCACTTCGTCGCCGGACGTGACCGTCTGCGTGATCTGGTGGGGTCGATGGGCGGCCGGATGGTGACCGTCGACGTGCCGCATCTGCGTGAGCTCGATGGCGGCTCGCTCGAGGTCTACGGGCCGGGCGATTTCCTGATCCGGCTCTCGCCCATCACGGGCCCGATGCGCGACAACTTCACGATCGGCCACGAGCTCGGCCACTACGTCCTGCATTCGGGCGAGCCGCTTGGCAGCCTGCGCATCCGGGTCGGCCGCTGGGGCTGCGAGCCCGTCGAGCGCGAGGCCAACCGCTTCGCCGCGGCCCTGCTGATGCCCAAGGACCTGTTCTGCAGCACCGCGAGATGCTGCGGCAACGAGCCGACCAAGCTGGCGGCGCAGTTCTATGTTTCCTGCACCGCAGCCGCCTACCGGCTGATCTCGCTCCAGATGGCAACCCGCGAAGAGCTCGGTCTGGCACGGTGAGCTTGAAGCCGGAGGTCCGGCTGTTCCTTTCCGCCGACATCGTGGGCAGCTCGGTCTATAAGGCGGAGATGATCGCCGGCGACGTCGCCCGGGCGATCGAATGGTCGAGTTCGATCTCGGGCTTCTTCCGCGACTTTCCTGCGCTGTTCCAGCGCCATGCCGGGTTGCGCGGGCTGGGCCCTGGCTATGATCCGGTGGACGCAGTGTGGAAGCTCCTGGGTGACGAGGTGCTGTTCACCTTCGATGTTGCAGACTTCGCCCAGACGGCCTTGCTGTGCGCCGCCTTCTTCGATGCGCTGGTTGAATACGACCGCCACCTGGCGGCCGGGCCCTTGCGCCTCAAGGGGCTGGGCTGGCTGGCCCAGTTCCCCTTCCCGAATGTCGAGGTGGTGGCCGGTGCCCGCTCCGGCCAGCGCGCCGACTATATCGGTCCGGACATGGATATCGGCTTCCGCCTGGCCGACTCCACCAGGGCTGGGCGCTTGCTGATTTCGATCGAGCTGGCCGAGCAGATCGCCGACCAAGCCGACACATGCAACCTGCTGGTCCACCATGTCGGCTGGTCCAACCTGCGCGGCATCAATGGCGGCAAGCCCTACCCGGTGTTCTGGACGCGCAGCCCCGATCAGCCGGCGGTGCCCTTCAACCCCTGGGACACCCATACCTGCGAGCTGACCCGCCGCTTCGTGAGCGAGCCGCCGATCAGCCCGGACGCCATCTTGGATCTCGGCCGACGCTTCCGCACCGCGGTCCGGCCGTGGCGGCCGGTGCGGCCCTACCTCGACATCGCGCACGCGCCGGCCGAGCATCGCGAGGCGATCGCGCTGCTGAACGCCCAGCTGCCGGATGCAGGCAATGAAGGGGAGGAAGATCTGCGATGACCACTGTCCGCCTGGGTACCCAGCCGATCGCCTGGGCCAATGACGACCTGCCCGAGCTCGGCGGCGACACGCCGGTCGAGCGGATCCTGAGCGAGGCGAAGCAAGCCGGCTACAGCGGCATCGAGAAGGGCGGCCGGTTCCCGGGCGATCCAGGAGAGCTGAAGCCGCTCATGGCGCGGCACGGCCTCCAGCTCATCACCGGCTGGTTCTCCGGCGAGCTGCGCCAGCGGTCGCTCGAGGCGGAGCAGCAGGCGGTCTGGGCCCATCTCGACCTGCTGGTGGCGATGGGTTCGCCCGTGCTGGTCTATGCCGAGACCACCGGCACGGTGCAGGGCCAGCTGGATACGCCGCTGGCCGAGCGGCCGCGCATGCCCGAGGCGGAGTTTGGCGCCTACGGCGAGAAGCTCACGCGGCTGGCCGAGTGGATGCGGGGCGAGGGCATCGCCATGGCCTTCCATCATCACATGGGCACGGTGATCGAGACCGAGCGCGAGATCGACCTGCTCATGGCGAACACCGGCGAGGCGGTGGGCCTCTTGTTCGACACCGGCCATCTGAGCTTCGCCGGCGGCGATGTGGTCGGCACGCTGCGCCGCCATGGTGCGCGGGTGAACCATTTCCATGCCAAGAACATCCGCCCGGTGATCCATGCCCAGTTGCGCAACAACCGCTGGAGCTTCCTGAAAGGCGTGATCGAGGGGGTGTTCACCGTGCCGGGCGACCCGGAGGGCTCGGTGGCGTTTCGCGAGATCGTTCCGGTGCTGGCCGAGATCGGCTATTCCGGCTGGATGGTAGTGGAGGCCGAGCAGGATCCGGTCAAGGCCCACCCGCTCACCTATGCGCGGATGGGCCACGCCGAGCTGGTCGCCTGCTGCCAGGCTGCCGGATTGACCATCGTGGAGTGACTGGATGCTCTGTCCCTGCTGCCAGGCAGGTCTCCTGCGCGCTGACAGCGTCACCATGGCCATCCGCCGCGGTGGCCGGATGGTGACGCACGTGCAGGTGCCCGCCTGGCGCTGCCGGAACTGCGGCGAGCAGAGCTTTTCCGACGAGGTGATCGAGGAGGCGGTCGCCGCCCTGGAAGAGCACAGCGAGGCGGGCGACGAGATCGTGCTGATCGACGAGGGCAGGGCGGCCGGCTCGGCCTAGCCGCCCCGCCGCCGGCTCAGCGCAGCGTGTAGCCGCCGTCCACCACCATCTCCTCGCCGGTGGTGAAGGTCGAGGCGTCCGAGGCGAGGTAGACGGTGGCCGCACCCAGCTCCTCAACCGTGCCGAACCGGTTCTGCACGGATGGGCCGATCCAGTGCTGCTTCACCATCTCGCCATGCTTCTCGATGATGGGGTCGACCAGCTCGGTGTGGATGTAGCCTGGCACCAGCACGTTGACCCGGATGTTGTGCGGCGCCCATTCGACCGCCAGGCACTTGGTCAGCAGGTGCACGCCGGCCTTGGCGGCGTTGTAGTGCGCCTGCTTCTGCGGGAAGTTGACGATCTTGGCCGACAGCGAGCCGACATTCACGATCACACCGTGCTTCTGCCGGATCATCCGCCGGCCCACCGCCTGGCAGCACAGGAACACCGAGGTGAGGTTCATGCGGATCATCCGCTCCCACTCGGCCTCGGTCATGTCCTCGGCTGCGGCGTTGTGCGCGATGCCGGCATTGTTGATCAGGATGTCGATCTCGCCGAAGCGCCGCTCCGCTTCGTCTGCCATGCGCTGCACGTCGGCGCTGACGCTGACATCGG
>NZ_WUJP01000620.1 GCF_009806515.1 Geminicoccus flavidas
CCCGGGTGCTGGCGGTGGACGTGCCGGGCCGGGGCGGCAGTGCCTGGTTTCGCGATCCCGACCACTACGCCGTGCCGATCTATGCCGCGCTTCTGCGGACCTGGCTGCAGGAGCTGGGTCTGAACGAGGTCGCCTGGCTCGGCACCTCGATGGGCGGGCTGATAGGCATGGTGGTGGCCGCCCTGCCGGACAGCCCGATCAGCCGGCTGGTGCTGAACGACGTGGGTGCGTTCGTGCCCAAGGAGGCGCTGGCGCCGATCGGCGCCTATCTCGGCCTGGACCTCCGGTTCGCCGACCTGGAGGCGGTGGAGCGCCACCTGCGCACCATCCATGCTGGGTTCGGCCGGCATCTGGACGACGGCTTCTGGCGCGAGTTGGCCCGCCGCTCCGCGCGGCCGGCCGAGGACGGCCGCGGCTGGCGGATGCATTACGACCCGGCGATCCGGCTGCCCTTCCAGCGCCAGCAGGCTGCCGACATCGACCTGCGCGAGCTCTGGGCAGCGATCCGCTGCCCGACCCTCTTGGTGCGCGGAGCCGAGAGCCCGCTCCTGCCGGCAGCAATCGCCCAGGAGATGACCCGGACCGGGCCGAGAGCGGAGCTCGTGACCTTCATGGATTGCGGGCACGCGCCGTCGCTGGCCGAGCCCGAGCAGATCGAGCAGGTGGCGGACTGGCTGTGCGGCCCGGAAGCCGGCGACTGATTGATTTCAGTTGTCTGAAATCAATCAGGTTTCCGGGACCCCCGGCCTCTGGCATGCTCAAGGCCGAGGCGTGCCCACGCCTGGATGCTCTAGAACTCCGGCGCCAGGGTGACGGTCAGGCCGTCGAGTTCGGGCTTGAACGGGATCTGGCAGGACAGACGCGAGTTGTCCTGCACCTGGAAGGCCTCGTCCAGCATGTTGCTCTCGTCGCGGCTCATCTCGGGCAGCTTGGGCAGCCAGTCGGCGGCGACATAGACATGGCAGGTGGCGCAGGCGCAGCAGCCGCCGCAGGCCGCCTCGATCGGCAGATCGGCCTCGCGCACGATCTCCATGACGGACCAGCCGTCGGTGGCAGTCACGCTGTGCTCGACCCCGTCGCGGTCGATGACGAAGATTTCGGCCATGAGGGCGTTCCGTTCCGATCGTTGAGTAGGGCAGCCAGGTTCAGTCCGCGACGCCCAGGCGCTTGTGCAGCTCCGTGGACGAGGTCGTGTAGCGGAACACCAGCTTCTGGTCGGGCCGGCAGTATTTGTGCGCCTTCTGGCACATCAGCGCCGCCTCGTGGAAGCCCGACAGGATCAGCTTCAGCTTGCCGGGATAGGTGGCGATGTCGCCGATCGCGAAGATCCCGGGCTGCGAGGTCTCGAACGCCTCGGTGTCGACCGTGATCAGGTTGCGCTCCAGGTTCAGGCCCCAGGACGCCAGCGGGCCCAGCTCCATCTTCAGGCCGAAGAAGGCAAGCACCGTGTCGCAGGCGATCCGCTCCTCGCCGCCGCTGGTCTTCTTCAGCGTGACCCCTTCCAGCTGCCCGTCCGTACCGTGCAGCTCGGTGATCTGGCCGAAATGGAGGCTGGTGGCACTCTCGGCGACCAGGGCGCGCATCTTCTCGACCGAATCCGGGGCGGCGCGGAACTCGTCGCGCCGATGCACCAGGGCCGTGGATGCCGCGATCGGTTGGAGGCTCAGCAGCCAGTCCAGCGCCGAATCGCCGCCGCCCGCCACCAGCAGGTGCTTGCCGCGGAAATGCTCCATCTTGCGCACGGCATAGTGCAGGCTCCTGCCCTCGAATGGTGCGACGCCCGGCAGCGGCAGGCGGCGCGGCACGAAGCTGCCGGCCCCGGCCGCGATCACGATCACCGGCGCCTCCAGCACGGTGCCGGCCGAGGTGACCAGCCGCCAGTGGCCGTCCTCCAGCCGGGTCAGGCTCTCGGCCTGCTGGCTCAGGTGGAACTCTGGGTGGAAGGGCCGGGCCTGCTCCAGCAGATTGTTGGTGAGCTCCTCGCCGGTGCAGCGCGGGATCGCCGGGATGTCGTAGATCGGCTTGTCCGGGTAGAGCTCGATGCACTGGCCGCCCGGCTTGTCGAGATTGTCGACCAGATGGCAGCGCAGGCCGAGCAGCCCGGCCTCGAACACCGCGAACAGGCCGGTGGGTCCGGCACCCACGATCACCATGTCGGTGCGGATCGGCGCATCGGTGGCGGGGGCCGCTTGGGGCTCGGTGGCAGACATGCGGATTCCAGGAAGGGACGAGGATCTGGTCGATGACGGCCGCAACCTAGAGAAACCGCGCCTCACGGGGAAGAGCCAGGGCAGAGGTGATGCCCGCAGCCCCGGCACCTGCCCGGCTGCCCTGCTCCCATTCCCATGGCCGGATCATGCGGGAGCCGGGAGCCTGGCCAGCGGCCCGCTGGCCACTCCAGGGCACCACGGCCTCGGATCGACCTCGGCACCACGCCCGGGGCAGGAACGGGTGCCTGGCCGCAGCCATGGGCTCAGCGCCGGCGCTGACCGGAATAGCCGATCGGCTTGATCGCAGAGGGCCGGATCGTGCGGGGCGGGACCGGGCCACCCGCCTCCGCGGGCAACTGTTCCTGGCCAGCCGCGTCCGGCCGCGGTCGCGCTGCCGGTGCGTCGGTGCCGGGACGCAGGGCGGCCGGCCGGCCGGACTCGGGCTCGGGTTCGGCCGGCCGCTCGCGGCCGCCACTTAGCGCCCGGGCGAACCGGTTGTCCGGCCGCGCGGCCGCATCCGCACCGACCGCACCCGGCCGGCGCAGCCGCTGACCAGGGGTGCCGTCCCCGGAATCCGCTCCTGCTGCCGTCCCGCCATGGCCGGGTACTCGCGCATCCGGCATCTGCGGGCGTAGCCCAGGCGCGCCCCGAACCGGCATGTCCGGCCCTGGCGGCAGGCCGGGGGGCGCCCGGCTCGCCGGCGGC
>NZ_WUJP01000621.1 GCF_009806515.1 Geminicoccus flavidas
GCAGGCACAGCCCGTTCCCGCAGCGCGCTCGGCTGCCCAGCCCCGCCGGCAGGCGTGCCGGCGCCGGTGAGTGCCGTGCCGGACGCGGACGGCCGCGGGGCCGGTGCCGCGGGATCGGGCAAAGGCCCGCGTGCCGTGGAGAGGGCGGTGCCGTCGAGTGGCGACCGGGTCGGGGCAGTGTCGTCCAGATAGGCAATCGGTGGCCGGTCGACCTCGTCCAGCCGCGGGCCGGGTACCGCACGCCGGCCAGGTGCCGGAGCAGTCCCTGCTGGAGTGCGGCTCGCCGTCCCCCGGCCTGCCGCCTCAGGCCGAACGGGCGAGGCAGGGGCCGGCGCTGTCGGTGCGCGCGCCATGGCGGCGGCAGGGGTGGCCGTGGCGGCCGGTGCCTGGGCCAAGGAGGCGGGGCCGGCCGGCGTCAGGAGCGCCACCAGTGCCGGGATCGGCTCGGGCGGGCGGCGGTGGAAGGACTCGGTCCGGATCCGCTCGAACGCCGCCACCTCGGACACCGCCTCGGCGGCCCATTCCTGCAGCGGCGCCAGCTCGGCCACGGCGGCGACATAGGCGGCGCAGGCCGGGTCCTGGGATGGAAGGGCATAGGTGACGAAGCGGGTGACGATCGGTGCCGCGACGGCATCCACCGCGGTGAACCGGCCGAACAGGAACGGGCCTCGCGCCGCAACGGGACCGGCGCGCAGCTCGGCCCAGATCTGCCGGACCCGCTTCAGGTCGCTGGCGACGCCGCGCATCAGCCGCCCGGGCGGGCCGAACCGCGCGATCAGGTCCATCGGCAGGAAGCGGTGCAGCGCGTCCAGCCCGTCCAGGAGCTCGAACGCCACCGAGCGCGCCAGCGCCCGCTCCGCCGGGTCGTCCGGCCAGAGCTCGGGGTGGCGCTCGGCCAGCCATTCCAGGATCGGCAGCACGCCCGAGACGGTGGCCTCCGGCTCGACCAGCACGGGCAGCCGCCCGTGCGGCGTGAAGCGCTCGAGCAACTCGTCGGTTTCCGGGCGGCCGAGCGGGACCAGCACTTCCTCGAAGCGCAGCCCGAGCGTGCGCATCGCCAGCCAGGCGGCCAGCGACCCGCCGCAGGCATTGCGGCTGCCGATCACGAGGCGGGTGGTCATGCGGCAGCGGCCGGCGGCTGGGCCGCGGCCGCCGGATGGCTGCCCAGGCCAGGATGCGGCTGCCCGGTCACGACTGAGGCACGTCCTCGGCAGCCCTCGGCATCTCGCACCACAAGACCTCCTGCCGGTAGGCAGCCAGCACCGTCTGGATCGGCTCGGGCTGGCTGCGGCAGTTCCAGTCCTCGCCATCGACCACCGCAGCATAGCCCAACGCGTCGCGCAGTTGCAGCAGTCCCGCCACGTCGGCGCGCGGATCGACCCGGCCGTCGCCGTTCAGGTCCTGGCCCAGCATCAGGGCCGCCAAGCGCGCCTGCAGTTCGGCGCTAGCCGTACGCCGCTCGTCATCCGGCAGGCGCGGATCGGCCAGCTGTTCCAGTACCCGGTCGGTGACTGCAATGTCGAAGCGCAGGCCGGTCACGATCTGGCTCACGCCGCGATACCAGTCGCCCTGCCACCCGGTCTGGCCGGGCCCGGCCTCGAGGCTGGCCTCGACGAGGTCCAGGGCCTGGGACAAGTCCTGGACGTCCGCCAGTTCCTGCTGGCCGCGCGCCACCAGCAGCGGCCGCAGGTCCTGCGCGTCCTGCGGCGGGAGGCCGTCCGGACCGGCAGCGCGGGCCAGGCGGATCGCCTGGGCCACCGCGGTCTCGGCGGTGGGCAGCGCGCCGCCGCCGTTCTGGGTGGCGGGATGGCGCCCGAAGATCAGGGCGAACGGTGCCGGGTCGAGCGCCGCTTCCGCCGGCAGCGCCTCCGGCACGACCGGTGCCTTCGTCGCGCAGGCGGTCAGCAACAGGGCTAGCAAGGCTGCCCAGCCGCGGCGCTTCCAGTCGCAGCGCTTCCCGTCTGGGCGCCTGTTGCCGTCATCACCGCTCATTGACCGCTCCCACTGCCCCGTGGGAACCGAGCTTGCCCGAAAATCCCTAACGATCTGCTACCTCCGCACGATTCGCGCAGCGCCCGTGTTCATCAGGCCGCAACCACCGCGGCATCGGCTTCGGTGGCGGTGATCGCGTCGTGCGCCGCCAGCGCCGCCATGTTGAGGATGTCCGAGACCGTGGCGTTCATCGGCACGATCTGGATCGGCCTCTTCAGCCCTTGGAGCAGCGGCCCGATCACCGTGCCGCCGCCCAGCTGCTGCAGGAGCTTCGACGCGATGTTGGCCGAATGTAGTGCCGGCATGATCAGCACGTTGGCCGGCCCCTTCAGCCGGCAGAAAGGATAGAGAGCCATCAACTCGGGGTCGAGCGCCACGTCCGCGGCCATTTCGCCGTCATACTCAAAGTCGACCTGGCGGCGGTCCAGCTCGATCACCGTGTCCCGCACCCGTTGCGCCTTGGACACGGGCGGGTTGCCGAAGCTGGAGAAGGACAGGAGGGCCACCCGCGGCGTGAAGCCCAGCTGGCGGACGACCTTGGCGGTCTGGATGGTGATGTCGGTCAGCACGCGCGTGTCGGGCAGCTCGTGCACCGTGGTGTCCGCGATGAACACGGTCTTGCCGCGCGCCAGCATCATGGTCATGCCGAAGATGCGGTGCCCGGGCTTCGGGTCGATCACCCGGAGGATATCATCCAGCACGTCGTTGTAGTTGCGGGTGAGCCCGGTCACCATCGCATCCGCGTCGCCCATCGCCACCATGCAGGCGCCGAACACGTTGCGGTCCTGGTTCACCAGCCGCGTGCAGTCGCGATAGAGCAGGCCGTTGCGCTGGCTGCGCTGGTAGAGGAAGTCCGTGTAGGCACGGTTCTTGTCCGACAGCCGGGCATTGTGGATCTCGATGCCGTCCAGGTTGGACAGGCCGATCTGGGCCATGGTGTTGCGCACCCGGTCCTCGCGGCCGATCAGGATCGGCGTGCCGAGGCCGGTGTCGCGCCAGGCGAGGGCCGTGCGGATGGTCTTCTCCTCCTCGCCCTCGG
>NZ_WUJP01000622.1 GCF_009806515.1 Geminicoccus flavidas
CGAACACCATGCGCTTGGGCTGCGCCTGGACCCGCTCGAACACGAGCTGGAGGCGGGACGCGGTCGGGTTCAGCCGCGAGCGCAGCTCCTGGCGGTAGCGGGTCATTTCGACCGGCTTCCTGGCCACGCCGCTGTCGATCGCCGCCTTGGCCACGGCCAGCGGCACGGTGCTGATCAGGCGCGGATCGAACGGGGTCGGGATCAGATACTCGCGGCCGTACTGGAGCTTGCGGCCGCGATAGGCGGCATGGACCTCGTCCGGCACGTCCTCCCGCGCCAGGGCCGCGATTGCCTCGGCGGCGGCGATCTTCATCGCCTCGTTGATGGTCCGGGCGCGCACGTCGAGCGCGCCCCGGAAGATGTAGGGAAAGCCCAGGACATTGTTGACCTGGTTCGGGTAGTCGGAGCGGCCGGTCGCCACGATCACGTCGCCGCGCACGGCGCGCGCATCCTCCGGCGTGATCTCCGGGTCGGGGTTGGCCATGGCGAAGATGATCGGGTCCTTGGCCATCGACCGGATCATGTCGGCGGTGAGGGCACCCTTGGCCGAGAGGCCGAACACCACGTCGGCGCCGCGCATGGCATCAGCCAGCGTCCGTGCGTCGGTCTCGACCGCATGGGCAGACTTCCACTGGTTCATGCCCTCGGTGCGGCCGCGGTAGATCACTCCCTTGGTGTCGCACAGGATGACGTTCTCGGCGGGCAGGCCCATCGACTTCACGAGCTCGGCGCAGGCGATCCCGGCGGAGCCGGCGCCGTTGACCACCAGGCGGATGTCGGCGATCGAGCGGCCGGTGAGATCGAGCGCGTTGATCAGGCCAGCCGCCGCGATGATCGCCGTGCCGTGCTGGTCGTCGTGGAAGATCGGGATGTCGCAGAGCTCGCGCAGCCGCTCCTCGATGATGAAGCACTCGGGGGCCCGGATGTCCTCCAGGTTCACCCCGCCGAAGGTGGGGGCGGCGATCTGGACGCATTTGACGAACTCGTCGACGTCGCGCGTGTCGAGCTCCAGGTCGATGCTGTCGATGTCGGCGAAGCGCTTGAACAGGACGGCCTTGCCTTCCATCACCGGCTTGCCGGCCAGCGCCCCCAGGTCGCCCAGGCCCAGCACGGCGGTGCCGTTGGACACGACCGCGACCAGGTTCGCCTTGGCGGTGTAGAGATAGGCGGCCGCCGGGTCCTTCTGGATTTCCAGGCAGGGCACTGCCACGCCCGGCGAATAGGCCAGGCTCAGGTCGCGCGCGGTGGTGAGCGGCTTGGTCGGCGTGATCTCAATCTTGCCGGGCCGGCCGCGCGCATGGAGATCCAGGGCCTCTTCCGCCGTGACGCTCATGCCGCCCTCACCAGCGGTCGTCGTGCCACGCTCGCCCTTGCGCTCTTCCATTGCCGTCCCCTAGCCGCCGCTGATCCGGGGCCGGCCGGCAGCGGCTTCCTGGCGTCGGCCGGCCCTCCCGTCCGAGTTGCCACGGGCCGGCACGGCAGGACAAGGGCGTGCGCTGCCGGGCCGGCCATCCGGGACGATCTTGCGGCAGCCCCGCCCGCGCCTAACTGATCATCGAGATG
>NZ_WUJP01000623.1 GCF_009806515.1 Geminicoccus flavidas
AGCTCGTAATTAATGGCTAGGCCCTGGAGCTGAGCATGGCGACGTTGCGCACCTTCCTGCTGCTGGCGGCGATGACCGCCCTGTTCCTGGTCGTGGGCTATGCGATCGGCGGCGGCACGGGTGCGGTGATCGCGCTGGTCATGGCGGCCGGCACCAACCTGTTCGCCTGGTGGGGCTCGGCGGACATGGTGCTGCGCATGTACCGGGCCCAGCCGGTGACCCCGATGGCGGCACCCGAGCTGTACCGGCTCGTGGCGGAGCTGGCCGGCCGGGCCGGCCTGCCGGTGCCCAAGGTCTACCTGATCGAGAGCGACCAGCCCAACGCGTTCGCCACCGGGCGCGACCCGGACCATGCGGCGGTCGCGGTGACCCGGGGGCTGATGCAGGCCATGTCGCGCGACGAGCTGGCCGGCGTGATCGCGCACGAGCTGGCGCACATCAAGCACCGCGACACGCTAACCATGGCGGTGGCGGCCACGTTTGCCGGTGCCATCGGCTTTCTCGCCCAGTTCGGCCTGTTCTTCGGCGGCAGCCGGGACCGAGACCATCCCTTAGGTGGCATCGGCCTGCTGCTGGCGATGATCGTGGCACCGCTGGCGGCGATACTGGTGCAGATGGCGATCAGCCGGGGCCGCGAGTTCGAGGCGGACCGCGAGGGTGCCGTCATCTGCGGCAATCCCCGGGCACTGGCCAGTGCGCTGCAGCGGATCGAGCAGATCGCCGCCGGGACTTATGTCGGCCCGGCGGAGCGCAATCCGGCGACGGCACACCTGTTCATCATCAACCCGCTGCACGGCGGTGCCTTGGCCGGCATGTTCCGGACCCACCCGCCGACCGCGGAACGGATCCGGCGGCTGCTGGCGTTCGGCGGTGCCGGCCGCGCCGGGACGGCCGGCTTTGCAGCTCGCCCGGCGGCCAGCCCCAGGCCGGGCGGACCCTGGGGACGCCGGGCCGGGCCCTGGGGCTGACGAGGGTAAAGGACGAGGTCGAACGGGGGTGGCTCGTGAAATGCGGAGCGTTCAGCCGCGGCCCTCGCCCGGGGCGCTGGGTGCGCGCTTGAGCGGCAGCGGCAGGCCGGGCTCGCCGGCCACGTCCGGCTCCAGGTAGAGCGCGTCGTTCACGATCGTGCCGAGCAGCGGCACGTCGCTGACCAGCGCCTCCTTCTTCTCCAGGCGGACTACCCCGTCGTTCGAGGTCCATACCCATTCGCTGAGGCCGGCGGCGCTGACCGAGGTCGCAGTGCCGTCCGCCCGGAACTGGATCGTCCCGGCGGCGGTCTGGACGATCCGGTCGACCTCCGCGCGCATTGCCTGCTCGGCCTGGGCCCTGGCATCGGCCGGTAGGGTCTGGAACTGCTCGGCCACCACCGCATCCACATCCGCGCGCAGCGCCGCCTCGTCCAGCACCCAGGTGCCCAGCAGCGAGGCCTCGGCACGGGCCGGGGCCGTGGCGAGGCCGATGCAGGTCGCCAGGAGCAGGGCAGGGAGGGGCAGGCGGCGGAACCGGCGGGAGATCACCGGGCCGGCACCAGCACGAGGGTCATGTCGGCCAGTGCCGCCTG
>NZ_WUJP01000624.1 GCF_009806515.1 Geminicoccus flavidas
GTCCGGGTCATCCCGGTCGACCTCGAAGCCCAGCGTGATCCGGTCCTCCTGCACCTCGCCGGTCAGGTCCGGGGTGTCCGGATCATCGTCCACCACATGGAGCCGGTCGCCCTCCATCCGCCAGCTGCCCTGCTCGGGCTCGTCCTCGTCGGGATCGGTGATGACCACCTTGCCGTCCGGCCGGAACTCGAAGGTGGCGGCGAGGCTGGAGGCCATCTCGTCGCGCATCGCGTCACGCTGCCCGACCATGCTGGCGCGGGCCTCGTCCCGCTCCTCCTCGGGCACCGCCTGCAGCAGGCCCTCGATCAGCCGGTCGAGGGCCTGGTCGAGCGACGCCTCGTCCAGGCGCCAGATGCCCACCGGGCTGGGTGCCGCCAGGGCCGGAGAGGCCAGGAGCAGGCAGACGATCAGGATCAGGACGCGCAACCCGTTTCACTCCCGGCGACGGTAGATAAGCCGGATTGTCACATGTGGATCGGCTTGGCAAACGCGGCGAGCGCCGCCTCCTTGATCGCCTCTTCTAGGGTCGGATGCGGGTGGCTGGTGCGGGCCAGGTCCTCGGCACTGGCGCCGAACTCCATGGCGACTGTGACCTCGTTGATCATGGTGCCGGCATCGGCCGCGATCATGTGGCAGCCCAGGATTCTGTCGGTGCCGGCCTCGGTCAGGAGCTTGACGAAGCCGTCGGTCTTGCCGACCGCGCGGCCACGCGAGTTGGCCATCATCGAGAACTTGCCGACCTTGTACTCGACCCCGGCCGCCTTGAGCTGCTCCTCGGTCTGGCCGAGGGCCGCCACCTCGGGATCGGTGTACACGACGCCGGGGATCAGGTTGTAGTCGATATGCGGCTTCTGCCCAGCCAGGATCTCGGCGACCGCGACCCCTTCCTCCTCGGCCTTGTGCGCCAGCATCGGCCCGCGGATCACGTCGCCGATGGCATAGATGCCGGGCACGTTGGTGCTGAAGTCGTCATGGGTGGAGATGCGCTGGCGCTCGTCCAGAGCCACGCCGGCGGCGTCCAGGCCCAGGCCTTCCGTATACGGCCGCCGGCCGATCGAGACGAGCACCACGTCGCACTCGATCACCTCCGGCTCACCGCCCTTGGCCGGCTCGACCTGGACCTTGAGCAGGTCACCCGAGCTGTCCACGCCGGTCACCTTGGTGCCGAGCTTGAAGGTCATGCCCTGCCTGGCCAGCAGGCGCTGGAAGGTCTTGCTCACCTCGCCGTCCATGCCAGGGGTGATCCGGTCCAGGAACTCGACCACGGTGACCTTCGCACCCAGGCGCCGCCAGACCGTGCCCAGCTCCAGGCCGATATAGCCGCCACCGATCACGACCAGGTGCTCGGGCACCTTGTCCAGGTCGAGCGCACCCGTCGAGGAGACGATCCGCTCCTCGTCGATGGTCACGCCCGGCAGGGGCATGACGTCCGAGCCGGTGGCGAGGATGATGTTCTTGGCCGTGACCTGCTGGCTGCCGCCGGCGTTCAGCGCCACCTCCATGGCGTTGGCTCCGGTAAGGCGCGCAGCACCCTGGATGTAGTCGACCTTGTTCTTCTTGAAGAGGCCCTCGATGCCCTTGGTCAGGCCGTCGACCACGTCGTCCTTGTTGTCGAGCATGGCGCCGAGATCGAGCTCCACACCCTTGGCGCGGATGCCGATCTTCTCGAAATGGATGCGCGCCTCCTCATAGAGGTGCGAGGTGTGCAGGAGCGCCTTGGAGGGGATGCAGCCGATGTTCAGGCAGGTGCCGCCCAGCCGGCCGCGCTTTTCCACGCAGGCGACCTTCATGCCGAGCTGGGCCGACTTGATGGCGCCGACATAGCCGCCAGGCCCGCCGCCCACCACCACGACGTCGTACGGCTCGCTCATCCTGTCCCTCCCGCAGCCCCCAAGAAGCAAAGGGGCCGGCCTGATTTCACTGCACGTTGGATGGGTTCTGGCACCCGTCGCCGGGCCACAGCGCGCTGCTCCGCCGCCACTGGTGGCAGCAGGGCCGGCCGCGGCCCCTGTCGGCTCACGCCTCGATCAGCAGACGCTGCGGGTCCTCGATGGTCTCCTTGACCCGGACCAGGAAGCTCACCGCCTCGCGGCCATCGATGATCCGGTGATCATAGCTCAGCGCGGTGTACATCATCGGCCGAGCCTCGATCCGCCCAGCCGGCAAGACCATGGGCCGCTCCTGGATCTTGTGCATGCCCAGGATGCCGACCTGCGGCGGGTTCAGGATCGGCGTGCTCATCAGCGAGCCGAAGATGCCGCCATTGGTGATCGTGAAGGTGCCGCCGTTCAGGTCCTCCATGCTGAGCTTGCCGTCGCGGGCGCGCTTGCCGAGGTCGGCGATCTTCTTCTCGATGTCGGCAAGCGAGGCGGCATCCGCATCGCGCAGCACCGGCACCACCAGGCCCTGCTCGGTCGAGACCGCTACGCCGATGTCGTAGTAGTGCTTGTAGACGACCTCGTCGCCGTCGATCTCGGCATTGACTGAGGGATAGGCCTTCAGCGCGTCGATCACCGCCTTCACGAAGAACGACATGAAGCCCAGCTTGATGCCGTGCTTCTTCTGGAAGGCTTCTTGGTATTTCGAGCGCAGCGCCATGACCGCGCCCATGTCGACCTCGTTGAAGGTCGTGAGCATGGCGGCGGTGTTCTGCGCCTCCTTAAGGCGCTCCGCGATCCGCTTGCGCAGCCGGGTCATGCGGACCCGCTCCTCGCGCGCGGAACGCTGCACCGGTGCCGCGGGCGCCTGGGCGGCAGGTGCTGGAGCGGCCGATGCCTGGGGGGTGGGGGCCTGGGCGGCAGGGGCCGGTGCGGCCGCCGCCTTCTGTACGTCGGCCTTGGTGACGTTGCCTTTGGGCCCGGTGCCGGGCACGCTCGCGAGGTCGATGCCCGCCTCGCCGGCGAGCTTGCGCGCGGCCGGGCCGGTCTGGTCGGCGCCACCGCCTGCGGCATGGGCAGCCGGGCTCGCCACCGGCGTCGCCGGCCTGGCGATCCCGCCGGCCGCACCCTCCTGCGGGACCGGCTGCTTGGCCTCGATCACCGGTGCTGCCGCCTTGCCATTGCCGGCGGACGCTCCTTCGTCGATCGAGCCCAGCACCGCATCGACCGCGACATCGGCTCCTTCGGCGGCGCTGATCTCGGCGATGACACCGGCTACCGGGGAGGGGACCTCGAGGTTGACCTTGTCGGTCTCCAGCTCGACCAGCGGCTCGTCCACCGCCACGCTGTCGCCGACCTTCTTCAGCCACTTCGCGACCGTGGCCTCACTCACGGATTCGCCGAGCTTCGGCACCCGGATCTCGACGCTCATCGCATTCCCTCTCGTCCCCACCAATCCACACCACGGGCCGGGCCTGCGCGCGCCCAAGACCCGCAGGTATCATCCGCGCCGTCCGCGGCACCTCAGCCGAGCAGCGCTTCGGACACCAGGGCCTTCTGCTCGCGCTCGTGCTGCGACAAGGAGCCGGTCGCCGGCGAGGCAGACGGCTTGCGGCCGGCATAGGCCAGGCGCCGCTGCGGCACGCCCAGGCTTTCCATCAAGTTCTCGATCCTGGGCATCACGAAGAACCACGCACCCATGTTGCGCGACTCTTCCTGGCACCAGACGAACTTGGCGCTGGTCGGGTAGCGGCTGAGCTCGCGCAGCACCGCGTCCTCCGGGAACGGCGCCAACTGCTCCAGGCGCACCAGGGCGACCTTGTCGGTCAGGTGCAGTTCCTCGCGCTGCGCTTCCAGGTCGTAATACACCTTGCCCGAGCACAGGATCACGCGCTCGACGGCCTGGTCGACGTCGGATGGCGGGCGGTCGTACATGACCCGGTGGAAGGTCGTGTTCTGGCCCATGTCCTCCAGCGTGCTGACGCAGCGCTTGTGGCGCAGCAGCGACTTCGGCCCCATCAGGATCAAGGGCTTGCGGAAGTCGCGGCAGAGCTGGCGGCGCAGCACATGGAAATGGTTGGCCGGCGTGGTCACGTTGACCACCTGGATGTTGTCCTCGGCGAACAACTGCAGGAAACGCTCCAGGCGCGCCGAGCTGTGCTCCGGTCCCTGGCCTTCCATACCGTGCGGCAGCATCACGACCAGGCCGGACATGCGCAGCCACTTGCTTTCCGCGGATGCGATGAACTGGTCGAAATAGACCTGGGCGCCATTCGCGAAGTCGCCGAACTGCGCCTCCCACAAGGTCAGGCAGTTCGGGTCGGACAGCGAGTAGCCATACTCGAAGCCGAGCACGCCTTCCTCGGACAAAAAGCTGTCGACCACCTCGAACCGCGCCTGGTCCGGCTGGAGATTGTCCAGCGGCACATAGCGTTCCTCGCTGGTCTGGTCGTAGATCGTGGCATGGCGTTGGCTGAACGTGCCGCGCCCCACGTCCTGGCCGGACAGCCGGACCGGGAAGCCCTCGACCAGGAGGGAGGCGAACGCCAGATGCTCCGCGGTCGCCCAGTCGATGCCGTAGCCGCTCTCGATCGCCTTGCGCCGGGCACCAATCACGCGGTTGAGCCGCGGATGGATGTTCAGCGTCTCGGGCAGGCTGGTGAAGCGCAGGCCGAGATCGCGCAGGCGGTCCACAGACACGCCGGTCTTGCCGCGCTCATAGGCTTCCGGCGCCTTGCGCAGACCCTTCCAGGCGCCCTCCAGCCAGTCGGCCTTGTTGGACTTGTAGGTCCTGGCCGCCTCGTGCGCCCCGTCGAGCTGCTTCTGAAAGGTCTCCAGGATCGCCTGCGCCTCATCGGCGCCGACCACCTGCTCCTCCTCGAGCTGCCGGGCGAAGATCTGCCGGGTGGTCGGGTGCGTGGCGATGCTGCGGTACATGAGCGGTTGGGTGAAGGCCGGCTCGTCGCCCTCGTTATGGCCGTGGCGCCGGTAGCACCACAGGTCGATCACCACGTCCTTCTTGAACTTCTGCCGGAACTCGGCGGCCAGATGCGCCACCTGACAGACCGCCACCGGGTCGTCGCCGTTGACGTGGAAGATCGGCGCCTGGATGCCGCGCGCCACGTCCGAGGGATAGGGCGAGGTTCGGGCATAGGCCGGGCTCGTGGTGAAGCCGATCTGGTTGTTGATGATCAGGTGGATAGTGCCGCCGGTCCTGAAGCCCTTGAGCTCGGACATCTCCAGACATTCATGGACCACGCCCTGGCCGGCGAACGCGGCGTCGCCATGCATCAGGATGCCCATGACCCGCGAGCGCTCGGTGTCACCGATCAGCCGCTGCTTGGCGCGCACCTTGCCGATCACTACCGGATCGACCGCCTCCAGGTGCGACGGGTTCGGGGTGAGCGACAGATGCACCGACCTGCCTTCCTCGAACAGCCGGTCGGTGGAGGTGCCCAGATGATACTTGACGTCGCCTGAGCCCAGCACCTCGTCGATCGCCGGCTGGCCCTGGAACTCGGAGAAGATCGCCGTGTAGGGCTTGCCCATCACGTTGGCGAGTACGTTGAGCCGGCCGCGATGCGGCATGCCCAGCACGATCTCCTCCACGCCCAGTTGCGCGGAGGTGCGGATGATCGTCTCGAGCGCCGGGATGGTCGCCTCGCCGCCGTCCAGGCCGAAGCGCTTGGTGCCCGGGAACTTGACGTGGAGGAACTGCTCGAAGCCCTCGGCGACGGTGAGCTGCTCCAAGAGCTCGCGCCGGTCGACCGGCGAGCCGTCCAGGATGCCGCCGGGCGCTTCGATCCGCTCCTGGATCCAGGCCTTCTGCTCGGGATCCTGGATGTGCAGGAACTCGATGCCGATCTTGCCGGCATAGGTACGGCGCAGGATCTCCAGGATCTCGCGCAGGGTCGCCTGCTCACGGCCCAGCACCATGTCCAGGAAGAAGGTGCGGTCGAGGTCGGCGTCGGTGAAGCCGTAGGTTTTGGGATCGAGCTCGGCATGCTGGGCGCGCCGGCTAAGGCCCAGCGGGTCGAGATTGGCCTGGAGATGGCCGCGCACCCGATAGGCACGGATCAGCATGATCACGCGCAGATGGTCGTGGATCAGCGCGCGGGTAGCGGGATCGTCCAGGGAGGGATGATCGAGGTTGGCCGGCACACCATAGGTCCTGGGTGCCGCGGACCTCGGCGCCAGGGCGGCCTTGGCCTGCCGGTAGAGGGCCGAGGTCTCCGCGCCCAGATCGTCGAAATAGCCGCGCCAGGACGGGTCGATCGAGGTCGGATCGGTCAGGTACCGCCCGTACAGCTCCTCGATGAACGACCCGTTCCCGCCATACAGGAACGAGGTCTGCTCGAGTTCCTGACGCTTCGCCATCTTCCGTTCCCCGGGAAACCGCAGGAAGCGGCCGCTTCCGCCTCCTGCCCGTTCCTGTTCCTACCGTCCAGAGGTTGATAAGCCGTTTAAGCCTTGCCGCCCATCGCAGCGAGCATGGCCTGACCCAGCGCGGCCGGATGGTCGGCGATCGTGATCCCGGCGGCACGCATGGCCGCGAGCTTGCTCTCGGCGTCGCCCTTACCGCCGGAGATGATGGCGCCGGCATGGCCCATCCGCCGGCCGGGTGGTGCGGTCCTCCCGGCGATGAAGCCGACGATCGGCTTGGTGCAGCCGGACTGCTGCCAGTAGGCGGCCGCGTCCTCCTCGGCACTGCCGCCGATCTCGCCGATCATGATGACGCCCTCGGTCGCGTCGTCCTGGATGAACATCTCCAGGACGTCGATGAACTCGGTGCCCTTGACCGGATCGCCGCCGATGCCGACGCAAGAGGTCTGGCCGAGCCCGGCAGCGGTGGTCTGAGCCACCGCCTCATAGGTGAGAGTGCCGGAGCGGGATACAATACCGATCTTGCCCGGCATGTGGATGTGGCCGGGCATGATGCCGATCTTGCACTGGCCAGGGGTGATCACGCCCGGGCAGTTCGGGCCGATCAGGCGCGAGGCGGAGCCGGCGAGCGCCCGCTTGACCTTGACCATGTCCATCACCGGGATGCCCTCGGTGATGCAGACCACCAGCGGCACCTCGGCGTCGATCGCCTCCAGGATCGCGTCCGCCGCGAACGGGGCGGGGACGTAGATCACCGAGGCGTCGCAGCCGGTCTTCTCCCGGGCCTCCTTGACGGTGTCGAACACCGGTAGGCCCAGATGGGTCTCGCCGCCCTTACCCGGGGTCACGCCACCGACCATCTGCGTGCCGTAGGCGATCGCCTGCTCGGAATGGAAGGTGCCCTGCGCGCCGGTGAAGCCCTGACAGATCACCTTGGTGTTGGAATCGACCAGGACCGGCATCAGTGGGTGCTCCGCACGGCGTTGACGATCTTCTCGGCCGCGTCGGCCAGGTCGTCGGCAGGGGTGATGGGCAGGCCGGACTCGGCGAGGATCTTCTTGCCGAGCTCGACATTGGTGCCTTCCAGGCGCACCACGAGCGGCACGGTGAGGTTCACCTCCCGCGCCGCCGCGACCACGCCCTCGGCGATCACGTCGCAGCGCATGATCCCGCCGAAGATGTTGACCAGCACGCCCTCGACGTTCGGGTCGGACAGCAGCAGCTTGAAGGCTGCGGTTACCCGCTCCTTGGTGGCCCCGCCGCCCACGTCCAGGAAGTTGGCGGGCTCGCCGCCGAACAGCTTGATGATGTCCATGGTCGCCATGGCGAGGCC
>NZ_WUJP01000625.1 GCF_009806515.1 Geminicoccus flavidas
GGCGCCGTTGACCATGCAGGCGATGTTGCCGTCGAGCTTGATGTAGTTCAGCTCGTGCTTGGACGCCTCGATCTCCTGCGGATCCTCCTCGTCCAGGTCGCGCAGCTCGACCACCTTGGCTTGGCGATAGAGCGCGTTGCTGTCGAAGTTCATCTTGGCGTCGAGCGCCACGAGATCGCCACCCTCGGTCACCACCAGCGGGTTGATCTCGACCTGGCTCGCGTCCTTCTGGACCATGCAGTCGTAGATGCCGCGCATGAAGGCGACGGCCTTGGCGACCTCCTTGCCCTTCAGGCCCAGGCCAAACGCGATCTGCCGGCCATGGAAGGCCTGGAAGCCGGTGGCCGGGTCGATCGCGACCTTCAGAATCTTCTCAGGCGAATGCGCCGCGACCTCCTCGATCTCCACGCCGCCCTCGGTCGACGCCATGATCACGACGCGCGAGGTGGCGCGGTCGACCACCGCGCTTAGATAGAGCTCGCGGGCGATCTCGCAGCCGTCCTCGATATAGACGCGCTTGACCACCCGGCCAGACGGCCCGGTCTGGTGGGTCACCAGGGTCATGCCGAGCATGTCCTTGGCGAGCTGCTTCACCTCGTCGACCGACTTGGCGAGCTTGACGCCGCCGCCCTTACCGCGGCCGCCGGCATGGATCTGCGCCTTGACGACCCAGACCGGGCCGCCCAGTTCGCGCGCGGCGCTCTCCGCCTCGGTGGCGGTATAGGCGACCTTGCCCTTCAGCACGGTCACGCCGTACTCGGCCAGGAGCTGCTTGGCCTGGTATTCGTGGATGTTCATCGCTCGTCCTTCAGAGCTTGACGGCCGCGCAGAGCTTCTTCACCGCGTCCAAGCTCTTGTCGAACTGCGCCTTCTCCCCGGCGTCCAGCTCGATCTCGACGACCTTCTCGACGCCGTTGGCGCCGATGATGACCGGCACGCCGACATAGAGATCGTCCACGCCGTACTCGCCCGTCAGATGCGCGGCGCAGGGCAGGAGGCGGCGCTGGTCCTTCAGATAGCTCTCGGCCATCTGGATCGCCGAGGCGGCCGGGGCATAGAAGGCCGAGCCGGTCTTGAGCAGGCCCACGATCTCGGCACCGCCGTCGCGGGTGCGCTGGACGATCGCGTCGAGCTTTTCCTGGGTGGTCCAGCCGAGCTTGACCAGGTCGGGCAGCGGGATGCCGCCCACGGTGGAGTAGCGGACCAGCGGGACCATGGTGTCGCCGTGGCCGCCCAGCACGAAGGCGGTGACGTCCTCCGGCGAGACCTTGAACTCCTCGGCCAGGAAGTGGCGGAAGCGCGCGCTGTCTAGGACGCCGGCCATGCCCACCACCTTCTGCGGGGCCAGGCCGGAAACCTTCTGCATCACCCAGACCATCGCATCGAGCGGGTTGGTGATGACGATGACGAAGGCGTCCGGGCAGTGAGTCTTGATCGCCTCGCCGACCTGCTTGATCACGCCCGCATTGATGGCGATCAGGTCGTCGCGGCTCATGCCGGGCTTGCGCGGGATCCCGGCGGTGACGATCACCACGTCGGCGCCGGCGATCGCCGCGTAGTCGTTGCTACCGGACAGAGCGGCGTTGTAGCCCTCCACGGGGCCGCTCTGCGCCAGGTCCAGCGCCTTGCCGGCCGGCACGCCTTCGGCGATGTCGAACAGGACGACGTCGCCCAACTCCTTCTGCGCGGCGAGCAGGGCGAGCGTGCCGCCGATCTGCCCCGCACCGATGAGTGCGATCTTCTTGCGCGCCATTCCGGAACTCTTCCCTCGTTGCACTCTGTCCGTCGGCCGGAAGCCGGCGCCCTTCTAGGCCGACGTGGCGCAAGCGGCAATCCGCACCGCACCGTGCAGCGTGACAAGTCGTTCCCGGGAAGCCCGGCCACGGCGGCGATCGGGCACCGCCGCCGTGGCCGGCATGGCCGCTATCCGACCGCCGTGTCCGGCCGGCGCGTTACCACGATCTTGTCGATGTCGAGCGTGCCGGCCTCGATCTGCTCCGCGATCCCGACCGGGTTGAGCAGGTGGAAGATCGCGGTGGAACTGCGCGCGCCGCCGTCGCCGTCCAGGTCGACCCGGACCTGCACGTCGTTCCGGCCGCCGATGCCGTCCAGGTCGGCCGTCTGGAACTGCACCCACTTGCCGGCCTGGGCGGGGTTGTAGCCGCTGCCCTGCAGGAGGTCGCCCAGCAGCAGCCGGTCGCCTTCCTCGGCATTGAAGTCGTGGATCGTGTCGAGCCGCTCGGTCAGGCTGCCGATCCGGAACAGATCGGCGCCGGCCCCGCCATAGAGCGCATCCTGGCCGGGCCCGCCGTTCAGGAGATCGTCGCCGGCCCCGCCGGCGATGAGGTCGTTGCCCTGGCCGCCATCCAGCACGTCGTTGCCGGCCCCGCCGAAGATCCGGTCGTCGCCGCCGCGGCCGCTGATCAGGTCGTCCTGGTTGGTCCCGTTCAGCACGTCGGCGCCGTCGGTGCCGCGGATCAGGGTGTT
Source organism: Geminicoccus flavidas (assembly GCF_009806515.1). Lineage (GTDB taxonomy): Bacteria > Pseudomonadota > Alphaproteobacteria > Geminicoccales > Geminicoccaceae > Geminicoccus > Geminicoccus flavidus. The sequence goes on from NZ_WUJP01000625.1 coordinate 2,488, forward strand.
CTCCAGCACGACCTGCATGACCGCCGGCTGGCTGGTCAGGCCCTCCTCGTCGGTCACGGTGAACGAGAACTCCCGGGTGCCCGCCCCCACCGTGCCGCTGGTGTTGACGTAGCGCACCGCGTTCAGCGCCCGGTGGTAGTTCTCGAAGCTGTCCAGGCCGATGAAGCGGATCTGGTTGCTGCCATCCTGCACGTAGCTGATCGAGGTGCCGTCGATCACCCCGTCATTGTTGGCATCGGCGCCCTCGGCGATGCCGAGCCGGTCGCCGCCCCGCTGACCGGCCTCGATGCGCACCCGGGCACCGCTGGCCATGGTGCTGTCGTCGGCGATGCTCGCCTCGTTGCCGACATCGGTGCCCGACGCGCTCTCGCGGTAGGTCGGGCCGAAATGCACCTGGAAGGTGTTGTCGTTGAAGTCGAAGTCGGCGCCCCGGTTGGCCGGGGTCTGGTCCTCGAAGCTGATGGTCAGGTCACCCTCGTCACCAGTCAGCCCCGACACGACCTGGGTCCGGCCGAACGGGTTCAGCAGGTTCTCAGGGGTGGTGGGGTCCGGGTCGGCGGTGTGGAACACGAGGCCCTGGACGATCGTCTCGGTACGGTTCTCGGCGATGTGCACCAGCACGGGCGGCTGGCCGTCGCCGATCTTGGCGGCCTGCCCGTTGACGGGGTTGCGGAACTCCAGCCGGCCGCTCTCGAACAGGTCCGGATTGAGGGTGAAGCCCTTCTGCACCAGGAAGAAGCCGATCTGGGTGCCGGCCGGCACGGTGCCCAGCGCATAGCTCGACTGGCCGGGTGTAAGCGGGCCCTTGCCGTCCTGCAGCTTGGGTTGGTCCGGGTCGAAGACGTCGCTGTTGACCTGCGGGAAGGCGATGCGGACGTCCTGGAAGCTGCCGTCGGCGCCGATGAAGTAGACGCCAAGGCTGTTCTGGAACTGCGACACCTCGTCTTTGAAGACGATGGTGACCGTGCGGTCCACGTCCAGCGTGAGGTTCGCCGGGTCGACGCCCAGATAGTCGGCGAAGTCGAACGCCTGCCCCTCCCGGAACTCGCCCAGGGCGTCGCCGGTCGACAGCTTAATGCCGTCCGACAATTCGGCAATCCGGCCGATCAGCAGCGGGCGCACCGACAGGGTTGGCGCCTGGTTCTCCTCCACTGGCGGTGGCGGCGAAGGGGGCGGCGGCGAGGGCGGTGGCGGCGACGGCGGCGGCGGTGACGGGGGGGGCGGCGACGGCGGTGGTGGCGAGGGTGGCGGCGGTGCCGGCGGGGGCGAGACCGGATCCGAGGTCGCCACACCGGTCAGCGCACCCTGCGGCTCGATCTCGCGAAAGCCGAAGGTCAGCGCCGTCGGGCCGAGTGGTCCCGTGGCCTCGGCACCGGGTCCGATGCCGTCCGGGCCGTAGAAGGTGAAGATTCCGCCACCGGCATCGGCCGGACCGGCGGGCTGGGGGGCGCCGTCCTCGCCGGCGGCCGGCTCGATGTTGGCGAGCTGCTGGGAACTCGCCAGCAGGGTGTCGGCAGCGACGAACGGACCATGGAGCACCGAGATGGCCGGCGCCGCCTCGCCTTCGCCGCGCGGCGCGAAGAAGTCCACCAGCACGAGCACGCCGCCATCGGCCAGCGTGATCACCAAGTCCTGCCCGTCGGGAGCATAAGTGGCAGTCTGCGGATCGAAGCCCTCGTCGGGAAGCGCATAACGCTGGCCGGCCTGGACCAGGAAGGTCTTGCGCTCGCCGGGCTCGGGCACCGGCACGGTGACGACCTCGCCGCCCACCGCGGCAGCGGCGACCGCGGCGGCGTCGGCACCGGAGGACGGAGGCTGCGTGCCGGCCGCGGCGGGATCGCCGCCCGGCGCGGCCGGGCCGGAAGGGGGAGCGTCCGCGGTCTCCCGATCCACCGCCTCGGTCATGGCTGGGGCATCCTCGGCGGCGGCCGCCTCGGCCGCGCCACCGGTGCGGGCGGGCTCGGCCGGCACGTCGTCGCCAGCCCCGCCCGCAGCACCGGCATCGCGGGTCGTACCGCCATCGGTCATGTCGGGATCGGCCTGGGCGAACAGCGTGCCGGTATCAATGCCGTCATTGGCAGAGCCCGGACCGGCCAAGTCGGCATCATCGAGGCCGACGAGGCCGTCCTCGTCACGCTGCAGATCTGTCACCCGCTATCCCCACCCCTGTTCCGCCGTGCCGGCCGGGCCACAGGCCAGACCTTTCCGCCCCTTGAGCGGGACCGGCACGATTTTTCCTGAAACCGCTTAACCGAAGGCTAACCTATCCGGCCGCTATATCGCTCTCAACCGCATTCAAGTAGCCTCGCGAGTACCATAGTATGTCTGTTCCGTCCGCTACTCCCGCACAGACAGCGATGATCCGCAAGACCATGCGCATCGGCGAGGTGCGTACCTCAATCAAGCTGGAGCCCGATTTCTGGGCATACCTGAAGGACGTGTCGGCCCAGCGGCGCATCCGCCTCTCCGCACTGGTCAACGAGGTGGCCAGTGCCGCGCCCGAGCGCACCAACCTCGCCTCGACGCTGCGCACCTTCTCGCTGGTCCATGCCCAGCTGCGCACCCAGGCGCTGCACCGGGACCTGGACCGGCTGATGGCGGCCGGCAACAACCAGGACCTGCTCAAGGTCATGGAGACCTGCCCGCTGCCGACCGTGATCCTGAATGCCGAGCGGCAGATCCGCCAGGTCAACCGCGCCTTGGTGACCTGGCTGAACCTGGATCCCAAGGCCACGATCGGCCAGCGCCTCGACAACGTCATGATCCTGCGAGCGCCGAACCTGAAGGAAATGTGGATCCACCTGTCCAATGGGGTGAGCCAGCGCGGCAGCTTCAGCGCCACCTATGTCAGTCCTGGCCGGGTCCGCACTGCCCAGGCCCTGGCCGTCGCCCTCTCGCCCCTGGGCGAGGGCCAGCCGCGCGGCTCGATCGTGCTGTTCGAGACCCTGTCCGGTCGCAACTGACCCTGGCCGCCGGGCCCGGAATGGCTGTCGGACATGGCTTCGAGGTGATGTGGACCGGCTGGCGGGCGCTGTTGCTCCGGGCGGATCGCCAGAGTTCGGCGATGCCGGGCGTCCAGCGGACGGGATGTCCGGCGCCGGCGGAACGTCGGCCGCCGCTGCCAGTCGGTACCTGCCGATCCGAGGGGATGGCGAGGTGCGGCTGAAGGTGCGCGGGGGGACTGCTCGGGATGGTCTTGGCCGATCCCGAGGCAGCGGGCCGTGGCCGGCTCGTGGGAGTTGCCGGGCTGCGATGCCTTGCTGGAAGACGAGTGCTGCCACTTCCCCCCGAGGGGCCGTCCCGCAGAGCCTGCTACGGCTGGTCCGGGGCAGCGGCCAGCAGGCGGCGATCAGAGGCCGAGGGGCTTGGCCGCCAGGTAGCAGTCAGCATCCCCGGCCGCACGCTGCGCAGGGTCGGACGGCTGGCGCGCGGGCAGTGGCCCGCGGCGGGCGAGCGGTTCAACTCTTGGGCGCGCGCTTGCTCAGGATCCGCTGGAGCGTGCGGCGGTGCATCTCCAGCCGCCGGGCGGTTTCCGAGACGTTGCGGCCACACTGCTCGAACACGCGCTGGATGTGCTCCCAGCGCACCCGGTCGGCCGACATCGGGATCTCGGTGCTGTCGCCGAGCCGGCCCGGCTCGCTGCCGAGCAGGGCCGCGACGACCTGATCGGCGCTGGCGGGCTTCGCCAGATAGTCGACCGCACCCGCCTTGAGCGCCACCAGCGAGCTGGCGATGCTGTCGTAGCCGGTCAGGATCACCACCCGGGTGCCCGGGCGCAGCTCCAGCAGCGTGTGCACCAGCTCCATGCCGTGGCCGTCGCTCAGGTTCAGGTCGAGCACGGCGAACTCGGGCGGGTGGTCGGCCGCCTGCTCGTGCGCCTCGCGCAGCGTGCCGACCGCCGAGACCAGGAAGCCGGCCTTCTCCAGGGCGCGGACCAGGTTGCGGCGCAAGGGCGCGTCGTCCTCGACCAGGAGCAGGGGCTTGGGATCGTGCTCGCTGCGGATCCGCTCGCTCGCGTCGCCCAGCATGGTCAGCGGCCTCCCGAGGCGCGCCCTGCCGCCTGCGCGCGGGCGGGGCATGGTTCCGGTCGGATTGCGGTCACTCCTTGGGCGCCCTCTTGTTCAGGATGCGCTGCAGGGTGCGGCGATGCATGTTCAGCCGGCGCGCCGTTTCCGAGACATTGCGGTTGCACTGCTCGAACACCCTCTGAATATGTTCCCAGCGGACCCGGTCCGCCGACATCGGGTTCTGCGGTGGCGGCGGCAGGGCGGCACCGGTCGCCAGCAAGGCGGCGATCACCTCGTCCGCATCGACCGGCTTGGCCAGATAGTCGATCGCCCCGGCCTTCACCGCCGCCACCGCGGTCGCGATGTTGCCGTAGCCGGTCAGGATCACCACCCGGGCCTTGGGATGGATCTCGCGCAGGCGGCGAACCAGGTCGATGCCGCTGCCGTCCTCCAGCCGGAGGTCGATCACCGCGTACTGGAGCTTGAGCGAGTGGATGAGGTTCAGGCCTTCCTTGTAGCTCTCGCCCGGAAACACCCGGAAGCCGCGCCGCTCCAGGGCACGCTGCAGCGAACGCCGCAGCGGCGCGTCGTCGTCGACCAGGAGCAGTGCCGGTTCCTCGCCCGATTCCATCTCCACCATCCCGGATGACGCCACCCGAAGGCCGCCGCTCGGCCGCTCGATCATCCCAAGTTCTCCCCGAAGGAGCGTCGCCAGGCTTCGCTCGGCCAGCGCAGCGTGACCACTGCTCCATCGCTTGCGTTCTCAACATGCAAGGCGGCGCCAGTGCGTGCAAGAAGCGTGGTGGCGATGAACACGCCCAGCCCCAGCCCGCCATTGTCCCTCCGGGTGGAAAGATAGGGTTCGCCCAGCCACTCCAGAACTTCCGGGGCGAAGCCCGGCCCGTCATCCCTGATCACCACCCGAACCTCGCGGCTGTCCTTCTCCACGACGACTTGCAGCTTGCTCCGTGCGAATTCGAGCCCGTTGTTCAGGATGTTGCCGAGTGCGTGCCGGAACTCTGGCGTGGGCATCAAGGTGGGTTCTTCCTGCCCGTCTGCGATCCGGCTGGTCACCTCCAGGGTGACCAATGGTCGCGCATAAAGTTCAGCGATCTCGCGCAAGACGCTGGAAAGGGGTGCGCGCACGAACGGCGCATGCTCGTCATGGTCCCGCCGGCGCCCGATGGCCGCCAGGATCGTCCGGCAACGCAGTGCCTGGTCGAGCAGCACCTGCGCTTCCGGACGCAGCGGATCGTCGTCGTCCAACTCGTTCAGCATCTCCTTGGCGGTGATCAGGATGGTGGCCAGCGGCGAGCCCAGCTCGTGCGCCGCGGCGGTCGCCAGCGCGCCCAGCGCCGACATCTCCTGCTCGCGCGCCAAGGCCATCTGCGCGGCACCCAGCGCGTCCGTCATCCGCCGGGTCTCCTCCGCGACCCGCCAAGCATAGGCGGCGATCAGGATCGCCGCCATGCTGAGTGCCGCCCACACCGCCGCCACGTAGAGGCCGGGCAGCGGCAGGCCGCCGTCGAACCAGGGCAGCGGGCCCGGCACCAGCGCCAGGAAGGTGATGGTCGCCACCGCGAGCAGGCTGAGCAGCACGGTGGAGCCCAGGCCCAGCGTGGCCGCCCCTAGCATCAGCGGCACGGTGAGCAGGGCACCGAACGGGTTGCGCAGGCCGCCGGTCAGCGCCAGCAGGTAGCCGAGCTGCACGATGTCGTAGGCGAACAGCCAGAGCGCTAGGCGCTCGGGCAGCCGGGTGGCCGCACGCAACGTCACCATCAGCGCCAGGTTGATCAGGGCCGAGAGGACGATCGCGGGCGCCAGCCACTCGAGCGGCAGGGGGATGCCCAGCGAGTAGTGGATGAACAGGACGGTGAACAGCTGGCCCACCACTGCCACCCAGCGGGTGAGCGACAGGGTGTGCAGGCGGATCCGCCCCTGCACGTCAGCCGGCTCGGCCAGGCCCAGCACGCCCTGCACGAATAGGCCGGCACGGTACAGCATCCCGCCAGCGCGCCCGTCCTCGACCGCAGCCCCGGCCGTCCGCTTGCCCATCCGCATGCCATCCGCCATTGCAACCTGCCCGCGCACGAACCCCCGCCACGCGCAGCACGCAAGAGGAGATTGTCCTTATGGCCTTCGGGCGGCGCCGGGACGTGGCATCGCGTCCGGATGTCGGGGGCACGCTGGGCGGACAGGGCCGCCTGTCCTAGGGTAGTGCACCGGCGGTGCGGCAGGAAAGATGGCGATGATCAGGATCTGGGGGCGGAAGAACTCGCTCAACGTCCAGAAGGTGATGTGGACGGTAGCGGAACTGGGTCTGGCCCATGAGCGGCTGGACGTGGGCGGCCCATTCGGCGGCCTGGACGCGGCCTACCGGGAGAAGAACCCGAACGGCCTGATCCCAGTGATCGAGGACCGCGGCACGGTGATCTGGGAAAGCAACGCGATCGTCCGCTATCTCGCCGCGCGCTGGGGGCAGGGGCTGCTCTGGGACTCCGATCCCGCGCGCCGGGCACTGGCCGACCAGTGGATGGACTGGCAGCAGACCATCGTTCAGCCGAGCCTGAGCCCCTTGTTCCTGGGACTGATCCGCACCCCCGAAGCGCAGCGCGACCAGGTAGCCCTCCAGGCCGCCGCTGCCCGGCTGCACGAGGTGCTGGCCCTGCTGGACGCCCATCTACGGGAGCGGACCTTCATCGCCGGGGACGAGCTGACCATGGCCGACATCCCGCTGGGTGCCGCGGTCAACCGCTACCTGCACCTGCCGATCGAGCGACCCGCCCTCCCTTCGCTGCAGGCCTGGCACGAGCGGCTGGTCGCACGGGCCTGCTTTCGCAGCCATGTGATGATCCCGCTCAGCTGAACCGGCAGCACCGCTTTGCCGCTGTCGCGCAAGCGGCCGTCGTCCCCGCAATGGCACCGACACGCTTGCCTGCCATATAAAGATAGCGTTATATGAGCCGGGTGAGTTGCCGCGTGCTGCCAGAGATCCCCACGCCCTGCGTCGGCGTCTGCCGGCTCGATCCGGACACCGGCCTGTGCGAGGGCTGCCTGCGTACCGGGGGTGAGATCGCTGTCTGGGGCAGTGCCAGCAACGCGCAGCGCCTCGAGATCGTGCAGCGCCTGCGGGAGCGGCGCCGGGCGCGCGGCATCACCTCCTGGGCCGACCAGCGCCCGCGCCGCCGCGGCCGGGTGGCGATCGGCCGGTCCGGGGGCTAGCGGTCTTCTCCCATCCCGGCCGGCCCAGCACCGGCCTCTCCGTTGGTCAGGTTCCCGATGTCCCATCCCCTTGCCGATCTCCTCGCCGAGAAGTCCTTCCTGCTCGCTGACGGCGCGATGGGCACCAACCTGTTCGCCCAGGGGCTGATGTCCGGCGACAGCCCGGAATTCTGGAATCTCGACCACCCCGAGCGGGTCAGGAAGGTCCACCAGGACTTCGTGGACGCCGGCTCCGACCTCGTGCTCACCAACAGCTTCGGCGGCAACCGCCACCGGCTGAAGCTGCACCAGGCGCAGGGCCGGGTGGCCGAGCTGAACCGGGCGGCCGCCCGGATCGCCCGCGAGGTCGCCGACGCGGCACCCCGCAAGGTCCTGGTCTGCGGCTCGATCGGCCCCACCGGCGAGATCTTCCAGCCGGTCGGCGTGCTTTCCCATGAGGAAGGCGTGGAGGCATTCGCCGAGCAGGCGATGGCGCTGGCCGAGGGTGGCGCCGACGTGCTCTGGATCGAGACAATCTCGGCGCGCGAGGAACTGGCCGCGGCGGTCGAGGGTGCGGCCAGGGCCGGGCTGCCGATCGTCAGCACGATGAGCTTCGATACCAACGGCCGGACCATGATGGGGCTGACCCCCGAGGCGGCACTGGGTGCCGCCCATGTCCTTCCGGTCCGGCCGATCGGCTTCGGCGCCAATTGCGGGATCGGCCCGTCCCAGCTCCTGCACACCATCCTCGCGTTCCGCAGCGTGCGTGACGGGGACGACATCATCGTCGCCAAGGGCAATTGCGGCGTGCCGGAATATGTCGAGGGGGCGATCCGCTATTCCGGCTCGCCCGAGATCATGGCGACCTATGCGAAGCTGGCCCGCGATGCCGGGGCGCACATCATCGGCGGCTGCTGCGGCACCACCGCCGAGCATGTCCGGGCGATGCGTGACGCCCTGGACAGCCATGTGCCGGCGAGCGTGCCGACGCTCGCCGAGGTCGAGGCACTGCTGGGCCCGATCGCCTTCGGCGGTTCGGCACCGGCCCATGGTGCCGAGGAGCCGGCGCGGCGGCGCGCACGGCGGCGCTGACGCATCATCCGGTGCCCGATCGCCGGAAACGGGGCGCCGCGGCACAGGATCAGGTTCATTTGTGGCGCCCGCCCCGATTATGCTCCGGGTTGCGGGCCGGCGGGCATCGGCCCGGCTTGTGGTGAGAGGTCGTTGCGAATGTGCGGTATCGTCGGCGTCATCGGTAGGGCGGACGCGGCACCCTTGCTGCTGGAAGGGCTGCGCCGGCTGGAATATCGCGGCTACGATAGTGCCGGCATCGCCACGCTGGTGGACGGGCGGATCGTCCGGCGCCGAGCGGAGGGCAAGCTCGACAATCTCGCGCGCGAGCTGGACGCTCGCCGCCTGGACGGCACCACCGGCATCGGCCACACCCGCTGGGCTACCCATGGGGCGCCCACCGAGACCAACGCCCATCCGCACAAGGCGGACGGCGTCGCCGTGGTCCATAACGGGATCATCGAGAACTTCCGCGAGCTACGCGAGGAGATGGCCGGCCGCGGCCGCCGCTTCGAGACCCAGACCGACACCGAGGTCGTGCCGCACCTGATCGCCGAGCAGATGGCGCAGGGGCTGAGCCCGAGCGAGGCCGCCTCCAGGGTGCTGGCGCGGCTGCATGGGGCGTTCGCGCTGGCCATCCTGTTCGAGGGCCATCCGGACCTGCTGATCGCGGCCAGACGCGGCAGTCCGCTGGCGGTCGGCTACGGCCAGGGCGAGATGTTCATCGGCTCGGATGCCCTGGCCCTGGCCCCGCTCACCGACCAGATCCAGTATCTGGAGGAGGGCGACTGGGCGGTGCTAACCCGCACCGGTGCCATCGTGCACGACGAGTCGGGCCAGGTGGTCGAGCGGCCGATCCGGCAGACCGCCTTCTCCGGTGCGATGATCGGCAAGGGCAACCACCGCCACTTCATGGAGAAGGAGATCCACGAGCAGCCGGCCGTGATCGGCGACACGCTGCGCTCCTTCGCCGACCCCAAGACCCACAAGGTGGTGCTGCCCGACCTGCCCTTCGACCTGGCCACGCTCGGCCGGCTCTCGATCGTGGCCTGCGGCACCGCCTCCTATGCCGGCCTGGTCGCCCGACACTGGTTCGAGAAGTTCGCCGGCATCGCGGTCGACTGGGACATCGCGTCGGAGTTCCGCTACCGCGAGCCGCCGCTCAGCCCCGACCAGGCAGCGATGTTCATCTCCCAGTCCGGCGAGACCGCCGACACGCTGGCGGCGCTGCGCTACGTCAAGAGCCAGGGCCGGCCGACCCTGGCAGTGGTCAACGTGCCGGAGAGCTCGATCGCGCGGGAGGCCGACGGCTCGCTGCGCACCCTGGCAGGACCAGAGATCGGGGTCGCCTCGACCAAGGCATTCACCACCCAGCTTGCCACGCTGGCCTGCCTAGCGATCGGCGCCGCGCGCGCCCGCGGCCGGCTCCCGGCCGAGCGCGAGGCGGTGCTGACCACGGCACTGGACGAGATCCCCGCCAAGCTCGTGCCGGTCCTCGAGCACAGCGAGCTGATCCAGAAGATCGCCGGCGAGATCATGGCCGCGCGCGACGTGCTCTATATCGGCCGAGGGGCGATGTACCCGATCGCCCTGGAAGGGGCGCTGAAGCTGAAGGAGATCAGCTACATCCATGCCGAGGGCTATGCCGCGGGCGAGCTGAAGCACGGGCCGATCGCGCTGATCGACGAGAACGTGCCGGTGATCGTGGTGGCTCCGCCGGACGAGCTGTTCGAGAAGACCGCGAGCAACCTCCAGGAGGTCAAGGCGCGCGGCGGCAAGATCATCCTGATCTCAGACGAGGACGGCTGCGCCCGGCTCGGCGAGTATGCCTGGCACAGCATCGCCATGCCGGCCTGCGACCCGTTCGTGGCGCCGATCCTCTACTCGATCCCGGTGCAGCTGCTGGCCTACCATACCGCCGTGGCCAAGGGCACCGACGTCGACCAGCCGCGCAATCTCGCAAAGTCCGTCACCGTCGAGTGAACCGCTTCCAACCGCGGCCCTGACGCACTACCCCTAGCTGGCACGGAAGCGGTGCCGGCAGGGGAGGTGTGCGTTGATTCATGCCGATCGGGCCCTCCTGCCGCAGGGCTGGGCGGAGAACGTCCTGGTCGAGGTCGGGACGGACGGGACCATCACGGCCGTGTCGCCCGGCCAGGCCATGCCGGCCGGTGCCGAGCGCGCGGGCCTGCTGCTGCCGGGCATCCCCAACGTGCACAGCCACGCCTTCCAGCGCGCGATGGCGGGCCTGGCCGAGCGTCTGCCGGAGGGGGAGGCCAGCTTCTGGACCTGGCGGGCGGTCATGTACGCCTTCGCCGGCCGGATGACTCCCGACATCGTGCGGGCAATCGCCACCCAGCTCTATGTGGAGATGCTGGAAGCAGGCTACACCTCGGTCGGCGAATTCCACTATCTCCACCACCAGCCGGACGGGCAGCCTCATGCCGATCCGGCCGAATTGGCACTGGCCCATCTGGATGCCGCGCGCAGTGCTGGCATCGGTATCACCATGCTGCCCTCGCTCTACGTGACGGGCGGCTTCGGCCAGCCGGCCGAGGCCGGGCAGCGCCGCTTCCTCCACGACCTGGACGGCTACCTGCGCCTGGTGGAGCGGCTGCGCCGGGAAACCGCCGGCCGGGCCGACGAGGGGCTGGGGATTGCGCCCCATTCCCTGCGCGCGGTGCCCCCAGACGTGCTGGTCGATGCGGTGGGGGCCTGGCGGGCGCTCGCACCGGGGGGGCCGATCCACCTGCACCTGGCCGAGCAGGTCCGCGAGGTGCGCGAATGCCTGGAGGCGACCGGGCGGCGGCCGGGTGAGCGCCTGCTGGAACTGGTCCAGCCCGATCCCGGCTGGACGCTGATTCATGCCACCCATCTGGCGGATGGCGAACTGGCGGCGCTGGCAGCGACGAGCGCCGTGGCGGGCCTGTGCCCCAGCACCGAGGGCAATCTCGGCGACGGGCTGTTCCGCCTGGCAGACTGGCTCGCCGCCGGGGGCAGGCTCGCGATCGGAACCGACAGCCAGGTGGTGATCGACCCGTTCGAGGAACTGCGCTGGCTGGAGTACGGCCAGCGCACTCAGATCCTGCGCCGGACAGTGGCGGCCTCGCTGGAGCGGCCGCATACCGGCGCGCGCCTGCTCACCGCTGTCCTGGCCGGCGGACGGCAGGCGCTGGGCCGGCCGATCGGGCGGATCGAGCCGGGTGCCCGGGCCGATCTCGTGGTGCTCGATGCCGACCATCCGCGGCTGATCGAGCGGACCGGCGATCAGCTCCTGGACAGCCTCGTGCTGGCGCCGGGCAAGGACATGGTGCGCCATGTGATGGTCGGCGGCCGCTGGCAGGTGCGGGACGGGCGGCACCGCCGGCACGACGCCGCGGCCAGCGCGTATCGGCAGGCCGTGCGCGGGCTGGCGCCGTGATCGGGTCGCCCGAACGCTGCCCGTTCTGCAGCGCACCGGCACCGGTCGTCTGGGTGCATGGCCGGGGTCAGTGCTCGTTCTGCGGCACCGATCGCGAGCCCTCCTGCGAGGGGGCCACGGAACTCCCGCTCGGCGCCGGCCTGCCCACCCTCATCACCGAGCGCCTGGTCCTGCGTCCGGGTGCGGTCGAGCCCTCGGCACGCGGCTATGGGACCTGGCGGATCTTTCGTGCCGGCGGGGGCGGCCTGCCGATGGGCGAGGTCGCCCTGCTGCCGCGCGGCCAGGATCGCCAGGAGGTCGAGCTGAGCTTCCGCATCGATCTGATGGCCCGCGGCCAGGGCTTTGCCCGGGAGGCCGCCCAGGCGGTGATCGACCATGGCGAGCGGCGCCTGGGTCTGGACGAGCTGGTGGCCTTCACCAATCCGGACCATCGTGCGCCCGCCCGGATCCTGGCCCGGCTGGGCTTTCTGGCCGATGGCCGACGGATGCTAGCTGGAGGCGAGCAGGTGGTGGTCTGGCGTAGGAGGAGCGGGGGGTGATGCGGACGATCGGCGTGATCGGAGGCCTGTCTTGGGAAAGCAGCGCCGTCTACTACCGGCTCCTGAACGAGGCGGTGCGGGCCAGGCGCGGCGGGCTCGCCTCGGCCAGGCTGCTGCTCTGGTCGTTCGACTTCGCCGAGATCGAGGCGATGCAGGCCAAGGGCGACTGGGAGGGTGCCACCCAGGCCATGTGCGAGGCCGGGGAAAGGCTCGCGGCCGGCGGTGCCGACCTGCTGCTGATCGCCAGCAATACCATGCACAAGATGGCGGACGCGGTCGCGGCGGCGAGCGGGCTGCCGCTGGTGCACATCGCAGATTCGACCGGCCAGGGGATCCGTCAGGCTGGCTGCCGGCGCCCGGCCCTGCTCGCCACCGCCTACACGATGGAGCAGGATTTCTACCGGGGGCGCCTGGCGGAGCGGTTCGGGCTGGACGTGCGGGTGCCGGAGGCGGCCGACCGGCAGCGCGTGCACCGGATCATCTATGACGAATTGTGCCAGGGCATCGTCCGCCCGGAATCCAAGGCGAGCTATCTGGAGATCATCGGCCGGCTGCGGGCACAAGGTGCTGACAGCGTGATCCTGGGCTGCACCGAGATCTGCCTTCTGATCGGCCAAGCAGACCTGGACTGCCCGGTGTTCGACACGACGAGGCTGCATGCGGAGGCTGCGGTGGCGCTGGCCGGCGGCTGAACAGGAACGAAAAAGGTCGCCAGCCTCGCGGCCGGCGGCCTCCTCATGAGTCGAACCTAGCGGTTCAGGCGTTCAGGCGCTGGCCGGTGCGCTTGTCGAACAGATGCAGGTGCTCGACGTCCGGCAGCAGCATGAGGTCCTGGCCGGGCTCGAAGCGATGACGCTCGCGGAAGATCGCCTGGATTTCCTGGCCGGCCATGTGCATGACGACCATGGTCTCGGCACCGGTGGGCTCCACCACCACGACCTTGGCCGGAATGCCCTGGCCGTCCTGGCTGATGTAGAGATGCTCCGGGCGCACGCCGTAGACGACCTCGAGGCCGTCCTGACCGCCCAGGCGCTCCGGCACCGGCAGGTGCGTGCCATCCTTGGTCACCACGTCACCGGCGGCACCGTTCTTGCGCAGCGTCCCGTCGATGAAGTTCATGGACGGTGAGCCGATGAAGCCCGCGACGAACAGGTTGTTCGGCCGGTCGTAGAGTTCCAGCGGCGCGCCGATCTGCTCGACATTGCCGCCCTGCATGACCACGATCCGGTCGGCCATGGTCATGGCCTCGATCTGGTCGTGGGTTACGTAGATCGCGGTGGTCTTGAGCCGCTGGTGCAGCTCCTTGATCTCGGTACGCATCTGCACGCGCAGCTTGGCGTCCAGGTTCGAGAGCGGCTCGTCGAACAGGAAGACCTGCGGGTCGCGGACGATGGCGCGGCCCATGGCGACGCGCTGGCGCTGGCCGCCGGACAGCTGGCGCGGATAGCGGTCGAGGAGCTGGCCCAGGCCCAGGATGCCGGCGGCCTTGCTGACCCGCTCGTCGATGACGTTCTTGGGCGCCTTCGCGAGCTTGAGGGAGAACGCCATGTTCTCCTTGACGGTCATGTGCGGGTAGAGCGCGTAGTTCTGGAACACCATGGCGATGTCCCGGTCCTTCGGCGCAACGTCGTTGACCACGCGCCCGCCGATCGAGATCTCGCCCTTGCTGATCTCCTCCAGGCCCGCGATCATCCGCAGGAGCGTGGACTTGCCGCAGCCCGAGGGGCCCACCAGCACCACGAACTCACCATCGGCGATGTTGACGTCGACGCCGTGCAGGACCTGCACCGAGCCGTAATACTTGTCGACCTTGTTGACCGTTACCGAAGCCATCGATCGCTTCCTCTTGCCGGCACGCCAGGGCGACGCCGAACGCATGGATGCCGGCGCGAAGGGTTGTTCTGGCTTCCGGAGCCTCCCCGGAAGGGCATCGCCCGGCGCCACCTTTGCCGGGGCAGGGCGGCGCTGGCAAGCGGCAAGGCCTCAGACCCGCTCGAGCGGGCGATGCGGGGGAGAGGGCAGCTCGACGGCAAGGGCGGCCCCCGGCGCCACCGGCCCGCCCTGAACCACGATTGCCATCACGCCTGCCTTGCGGACGAGGCGGCCCTGCGCGTCCCGGTCGAGCACGGCGGCCATGAGTCCCTCCTGATAGTGGTCGAGCTGTGCACAGGGATTGCGCAGGCCGGTCAGTTGCAGGCAGGCGCCGCCCTCGATGCGGATCAGGGCCCCGGTCGG
>NZ_WUJP01000626.1 GCF_009806515.1 Geminicoccus flavidas
CAGGGCCAGGAGGTCCAGCCGGGCTGTGGTGATGTTCTCGCCCATCACGCCCGGCCCGACCCTGAAGCCCTTCGCCTGCAGCTCCCGGATCAGCTCCAGCTCGATCAGGTGGACTTGGCGCAGGTTGGGCTGGGTCGGATCGATCCGCACCCGCGAGCGGTGCTTCACCGTCCTGCCGCGATGCGCGTCGCCCGCCACCCCTTCGCCGGTGATCAGCTCGATGCCTGCGACGCGGTCCTTGCTGAAGGCGTGCTCGGCCTTGCGGCTGACCGCTATCACCCTGCCCATGCTGCCGGCTCCCTTGCCCGGCAGCGGCTTCTGCCACGGCCGCATGACCATGGAATGACCGCACGCGGAGGCTTCTTGAAACGACGAAGGGCCGGAGGGATGAACCCTCCGGCCCTTTGCCTGTCGACAAGCGGTTGAGCGATCAGCCGCCGGCATAGCCGCTGCTGCGCGCGCCACGATAGCCACCGCCGCTGCGCTGACCCTGGCCCTGGCGAGGCTCGACACGGTAGGCCGGGCGGCCATCGACCGGGCGCCGGCCGGGTGCCGGGGCGCCATTGCTCCTAAACGAGCCAGGCCCGTTCCGGCGCGGTGCGGCGTCCTGCTCGCTCTGGACGATGTCACCGTACCGCACTGACGACGGCTCGATCTTCGGCATGTCCATGAGCGGCACGCGTGAGCGGGTCAGCCGCTCGATGTCGCGCAGGTTGCCCCGCTCGTCAGGAGCGCACAGCGCGATCGCGACGCCGGTGGCACCGGCGCGGGCGGTGCGGCCGATCCGGTGGACATAGGTCTCCGGCACGTCCGGAAGGTCGTACTGGATCACATGGCTGACGCCATCGACGTCGATGCCGCGCGCGGCGATGTCGGTCGCGACCAGCACCGGCAGGTCACCCCGGCGGAACGCGTTCAGCGCCCGCTCGCGCTGGCCCTGCGACTTGTTGCCATGGATGGCCGCCGCGGAGATCCCGGACTGCTCCAGGTAGCGCACGATCTTGTCGGCACCATGCTTGGTGCGCGAGAAGACCAGGCTGCGCTGCACGCTCTCGTCACCGAGTAGGGTGCGCAGCACCGACGGCTTGTCGGGTCCGTGCACCGGGATCACCCGGTGGTCGACCCGCTCGGCCGTGGTCGCGACCGGCGTGACCTCGACCTTGACCGGATCGTTCAGGTACTCGCGCGCCAGCGTGGCGATGCTCTGCGGCATGGTCGCCGAGAAGAACAGGGTCTGCCGCTCCTTGGGCAGCATCTTCACGATGCGGCGCAGGGCATGGATGAATCCCAGGTCGAGCATCTGGTCGGCCTCGTCCAGCACCAGAATCTCGACATTCTCGATGGTCAGCGCGCGGCGGTCGATCAGGTCCAGCAGGCGGCCCGGCGTGGCGACCAGGATGTCGAGGCCGGGCGCCATCATCCGCTCCTGACGGCCCAGCGGCGAGCCGCCGAACACTACGCCCGAGGACAGGCGCAGCTTGCGGCCATAGGCTCGGAAGCTCTGCTCGATCTGGGCAGCCAGCTCACGGGTCGGGCTAAGCACCAGGCAGCGGACGTTGCGTGGCCGGCGGGCCCGGGGCGAGCCGGCCAGCAGATGGAGGATGGGCAGGGCGAAGGCAGCGGTCTTGCCGGTGCCGGTCTGGGCAATGCCCAGCAGATCACGGCCGTCCAGCACCTGCGGAATGGCGCGGGTCTGGATCGGGGTAGGGGAAGTGTAGCCCTCGGCGGCGAGAGCCTCGAGGATGGGAGCGGCAAGGCCGAGGGAAACGAAATCGGACAATAGTTGTGCTTTCTGGCAGGACGACATGGTCCAGCCTCTCGGGAGGCGCGCCACCGGCGTGCCCATCCGGACGGGTTGAGGGTCGGCGACGACCCGCGTGAATTGGTCGCTCTAGGGAGGGGGTGCGTTAGACAAGGGAACATCCTGCAAGCTGCAGGATCTTACACGCGGCCCTGGTCGAGCGGACCGGCTGACGGCGCGCTCTGCACGTACCTGCTATATGATGCTGCACTACCATCATGCAAGCCTGGGGCAGGCTGCCCTGGGCATGGGTGGCATGCAGTCATGGATGGTGGCATGGGTGCTGACGCTGCCTGGCCAGCCAAGGCGCAGGCACAGGCGCTGCCCGTTCCATTCACCCGGACCCGGAAACGGGCGCCATCCGCCAGCCGGTCCGCTTCGAGCGTTCCGCCGAGCTGGTGGACCAGCGAGCAGACCAGCCGCAGGCCCAGCCCGCGCGATTTTCCAGCATCGAAGCCTTTGGGCAGACGAGGGCCGTTGTCGGTGATGACGAGCAGGAGCCCGCCGTCCTCCTGCCGACAGTCGAGGCGGATCCTGGTGCGCTGGCCGGGGCGGCAGGCGTGCCTCAGCGCGTTGGTCAATAGCTCGACCGCGATCAGGCCGAGCCGGACTGCCTGATCCGTCGGCAGGACGAAGTGGCCGGCCTTGAGCGTGAAGGTCACCTGTTCGGGCTGGCTGAGCGAGGCAACCACGTCGTTGCACAGACCGGTCAGGTAGTCGTCGAACGCCACGCTCGCGATGTCGCCGCTCCGATAGAGCTGCTCGTGGATGCGGGCGATGCTCATCAGCCGGGCCGAGGCCGCCGCGAGCACCGCCTTGGCTTCGGCCGAGGCGGTGCTGCGTTCCTGCATGCCGAGCAGGCCGGCCACCAGGGCCAGGCTGTTCTTCACCCGGTGGTCGATCTCGCGCAGCAGCAGGTCCTTCTGCTCGAGCAACGCCTCCTGCTCGGCCCCGGGTGCGCTCCTTGTCGATCGCGACGCCCAGCGTATTGGCCAGCGCCTACAGGAAGTTGATGTCGTGCGGGCTGAACATGCCGGGGGCGCGGCTGTCTGTCTCGAGCACGCCGAAGGCTTCGCCTTCGCGGATCACGTTGACCGTGCGACGGACGCCATGCTCGGCCATGAGCTCCGGCGTGTGGAGCCGCTGCTCCTCCGCCAGATGGTGGAGATCACCGGCATGCAGGTCCTGAAGGCGTAGCCGCCCGCCGAGGCGAGATCACCGCCGATCCGGGCCCTCCGCACCACGCCCGGGTGCCAGCCGACTGCCTCGCGCAGGGGAAAGGCGTTCTCGTCGGGGAGCCATTGCAGGACCTTAGCAAAGGACGTGCCGAGGCCAGCGGCCGCGATCCGGACCGCTTCCGTCAGGATCGTCTCCAGGTCATGGCTCTTCAGGACGAAGCGGCCGAACTCGGCGATGAGCGCCTGCTGGGCCAGGCGCTGCTCGAACTCCGACACCTGCATCGACCGATGCTCCGGAGAAAGGATCCGGAAGGATCTACACGGATGCGCGCAGGTCGGCCGTGATCGTCCCGGTCGCTGCGACCTGGGCCTCGTGGCCCGGCTCGCGCCAAGGCTCGGCCAGGGCCTGCTCGGCCCATGCGCGCATCGCCGGGAGTTCCAGCAGGTGTGCCGGATAGCTTGCGGCCGCGCCGGTGAACCGGAGCCCATAGGTCTGGGCGCGAAACGCCACCGGCGCGAAGAAGGCATCCACGGCGGTGAGGGCGGCACCCGCCAGGAACGGGCCGCCGAAGCGCTGGATGCCCTCGTTCCATAATTCGTCGAGCCGGGCGAGGTCACGCTTGAGCTCAGGGGGTCGATCGGCCAGCTCGACGCGATGGCCGACGCTCATCGGACAGCGGTTGCGCAGGGTGGCGAAGCCGGCATGCATCTCCGCGGCAGCCGAGCGCGCCCAGGCGCGCGCCTTCACCTCGCCCGGCCAGACCCCCTCGTGGCGCTCGGCCAGGTACTCGACGATGGCCAGCGACTCCCACACCGTCACGTCGCCATCGCGCAGGGCCGGCACTTGGCCGGTCGGCGAGAAAGCACGGAAGGCCTGCCAGTTGGAGCCGGGTCCGAACTCGACTTGGCGCTCCTCGAATCCGATGCCGAGTTCGCGCATCAGCACCCAGGGGCGCAGCGACCAGGACGAGAAGTTCTTGTTGGCGATCCACAACTCGTACATGCCGGCCTCCGCTTGAGCCCGCTCGATCTTTGGCCGCGTTTCAGTCGCGCAGCCCGTTCCAGAAGTCCTTGACCCGCTGGAAGAAGCCCTCGCTCTCAGGATGATGGCCGCCGTCCTGCCCGTCCTCGGACACGCCGGCCCGCTCGAACTCCTGCAGGAGCTCGATCTGGCGCTTGGTCAGGTTGACGGGAGTCTCGACGAACAGCTCGACATGCATGTCGCCACGGCCATGGCCCTGCAGCTCGGTCATGCCCTTGCCGCGCAGCCGGATCTGCCGGCCGGACTGGGTGCCGGGCGGGATGGTGACCGCCAAGCGCTTGCCCTCGATGGAGGGCACCTCGATCTGGCCGCCGAGTGCTGCCGTGTACATCGGGATCGGCACCCGGCAGTGGATGTTCATGCCGTCGCGCTGGAAGAAGCGGTGCGGCGCCACATGGAGGAAGATGTAGAGGTCGCCCGCTGGGGCGCCACGCAAGCCGGCCTCGCCGTTGCCCGAGAGGCGGATCTTCATGCCGTCATCGACGCCGGGCGGGATGGTGACCGCCAAGGTCTTTTCCTGGCGCACCGCACCCTTGCCACCGCAGGTCTTGCAGGGATTGGGGATGATCCGTCCGCTGCCCTGGCAAGTCATGCAGGTCTGCTCGACCGAGAAGAAGCCCTGCGCCCGGCGGATCCGGCCATTGCCCCGGCAGGTCGGGCAGGTGGCGGGCTGGGTACCCGGCTCGGCACCACTGCCCTTACAGGCCTCGCAGGCGACCGAGGTCGGCACCCGGATCTGCGCCTTCTTGCCGGTGAAGGCCTCCTCCAGCTCGATGGTCAGGTCGTAGCGCAGATCGGCACCCCGGCCGCTCGAGCGCCGCCCGCCCATCATCTCGCCGAACAGGTCGTCGAACACGTCGGAGAAGGAGGAGTAGTCGAAGCCATGGGCGCCGCGGCCGCCACCCATGCCCTGCTGGAAAGCGGCATGGCCCATCTGGTCGTAGGCCGTGCGCTTCTGCTCGTCCTTCAGGACCTCGTAGGCCTCGTTGATTTCCTTGAACTTGGCCTCGGCCTTGACGTCGCCGTTGTTGCTGTCGGGATGGTACTGCTTGGCCAGCTTGCGGAAGGCGCTCTTGATCTGATCCGCCGATGCGCCCTTCTGGAGCCCCAGGACTTCATAATAATCGCGCTTGGCCATCTGCTCGCTCGTCGATCCCGGCAATGCTCATCACGGCGACGGCGCCGGGCTACCTGCCCGACGCCGCCACGTCAGCTTCTTCTAGACCTGAAGGGTCACGCGGACCGCTTCTTGCTGTCGTCGACTTCCTCGAACTCGGCGTCGACCACGCCCTCCTCGGCGGGACGGGCACCGGCACCGCCGCCGGCACCACCCGCAGGCCCGCCGCCGGCATCGCCGCCGCCCTGCGCCTGGCTGGCCTTGTACATGG
>NZ_WUJP01000627.1 GCF_009806515.1 Geminicoccus flavidas
CCTCGCCCAGCTTCATGGCCGCCTGCTGCAGGGTCTCGGTCTTGGCCTTGAGCAGGTCGGGATCCTCGCTTTCCAGCGAGCCCTTCAGGTCGGCGAGCGCCGTCTCGATCGCCTGGCGGTCACCGGCTTCCAGATGCTCACCATACTCCTTCAGCGACTTCTCGGTCTGGTAGACCACGCTGTCGGCCTGGTTCTTCGCCTCGATCACCGCCTTGCGCTTCTTGTCCTCTTCGGCGTTCTCCGCCGCTTCCCGGACCATCCGCTCGATCTCGTCCTGGCTGAGGCCGCCGGACGCCTGGATGCGGATCTGCTGCTCCTTGTTGGTGGCCTTGTCCTTCGCCGAGACGTTCACGATGCCGTTCGCGTCGATGTCGAAGGTGACCTCGATCTGCGGCATGCCGCGCGGGGCCGGCGGGATGCCGACCAAGTCGAACTGGCCCAGCAGCTTGTTCTGTGCCGCCAGCTCGCGCTCACCCTGGAAGACCCGGATGGTGACCGCGTTCTGGTTGTCCTCGGCGGTCGAGAACACCTGCGACTTCTTGGTCGGGATGGTCGTGTTGCGGTCGATGATCCGGGTGAACACGCCGCCCAGCGTCTCGATGCCCAGCGAAAGCGGGGTCACGTCGAGCAGCAGGACGTCCTTCACGTCGCCGGACAGCACGCCGCCCTGGATCGCCGCACCCACGGCCACGACCTCGTCGGGGTTGACCGACTTGTTGGGCTCCTTGCCGAAGAACTGGCGGACCTTCTCGATGACCTTGGGCATGCGGGTCTGGCCGCCGACCAGGATCACTTCCTCGATCTGGTTGGGCGTCAGGCCGGCGTCCTTGAGCGCCTTCTTGCAGGGCTCGATGGTGCGCTCGATCAGGTCGTCCACCAGCATCTCGAGCTTGGAGCGCGAGATCTTGATGGTCAGGTGCTTCGGCCCCGACGCATCGGCCGTGATGAACGGCAGGTTCACCTCGGTCTGCTGCGCGGTGGACAGCTCGATCTTGGCCTTCTCGGCCGCTTCCTTCAGGCGCTGGAGGGCCAGCTTGTCCTTCCGGAGATCGATGCCATTCTCCTTCTTGAACTCGTCGGCCAAGTAGTCGATCACCCGAAGGTCGAAGTCCTCGCCACCCAGGAAGGTGTCGCCGTTGGTGGACTTCACCTCGAACACGCCGTCGCCGATCTCCAGGATCGACACGTCGAACGTGCCGCCGCCCAGGTCATAGACCGCGATCGTCTGGTTCTTGCCCTTGTCCAGACCGTAGGCCAGCGCCGCGGCGGTCGGCTCGTTGATGATGCGCAGGACTTCGAGGCCGGCGATCTTGCCGGCGTCCTTGGTGGCCTGGCGCTGGCTGTCGTTGAAGTAGGCCGGGACCGTGATCACCGCCTTCTCGACGGTGGTGCCGAGATGACGCTCGGCGGTCTGCTTCATCTTCTTCAGGATCTCGGCCGACACCTGCGCCGGCGCCATTTTCCGGCCCTGGGCCTCGACCCAGGCGTCGCCATTGTCGGCACGCGCGATCTTGTAGGGCACCATGCCCACGTCCTTCTGGACGATGGGATCGTCGAAGCGGCGGCCGATCAGGCGCTTGACCGCGAACAGCGTATTGGTCGGGTTGGTGACGGCTTGGCGCTTGGCGGACATGCCGACCAGGATCTCATCGTCCTCGGTGTAGGCCACCATGGACGGGGTCGTGCGCATGCCTTCTTCGTTCTCGATCACCCGCGCGTTCTTGCCTTCCATGATGGCAACGCAGCTGTTGGTGGTTCCGAGATCGATGCCGATGATTTTGCTCATACCTTCCTCTCGCGCATCAGGCGAAGAGACTTCGCATAAGATGTTTCGAACGCGCCCGGCACGAGTAGAGCGGGCAGTGGGCAGCAGGACGCTCGACTGGCCAGCATATAAGTAAGCGGTGTGGGACCCGCAACCGACCTGCCAACCATCGGATCCGGCCTTTTTCGCCTGTGCATTGCCGTTGAGCGGCCTCGCCGGCGCCGGTGTGCCCCAGGGGCCACCATCCCTTGTTCGGTCGCTGGCCCTTGGGCCCGCCCGGCGATAGGTTGCCGGCCGCAGCGGGGGCGGATGCCCGGAGTCGACGTGGTCGTGGGAGTGGAGATGGTGACGAGGAGCCCGAACGCAATGCTGGTGATCGAGGCGTTGCGCGCCCGTTTCGGCGACCGGCTCTCCACCAACAAGGACATACTGGCGCGGCATGGGCTGAGTGAGGGGCATCACCTGGGCGTGCCGCCGGACGCAGTGTTCTTCGCCCAATCCACCGACGAGGTCGCCGAGGCCGTGCGCTTGTGCGCGCAGCACAAGGTGCCGGTGATCGCGTTCGGCACGGGCACGGCGCTGGAGGGCAACCTCGCAGCGCTCAAGGGCGGGATCTGCATCGACCTTTCCGGCATGAACCAGGTGCTGGAGGTCCATGCCGAGGACCTGGACGTGCTGGTCCAGGCGGGCGTCACCCGCAAGCAGCTCAACACCCATCTGCGCGACACCGGCCTGTTCTTCCCGATCGATCCCGGCGCCGACGCCTCCTTGGGCGGCATGGCGGCCACGCGGGCGTCGGGCACCAATGCGGTGCGCTACGGCACGATGAAGGAGAACGTGCTGGGCCTGACCGTGGTGCTGCCGGACGGGCAGGTGATCCGGACCGGCGGGCGGGCCAAGAAGTCCTCGGCCGGCTACGACCTGACCCGGCTCTACGTGGGCTCGGAGGGCACGCTCGGCATCATCACCGAACTGCGCCTCAAGCTCTATGGCATCCCCGAATCGATCACGGCTGCGGTCTGCAGCTTCCCCTCGGTCGAGGCCGCTGCCGAGGCGGTGATCATGACCATCCAGTCCGGCATTCCGGTGGCGCGCATCGAGCTGATGAGCGCCGCGCAGCTTGAGGCGGTGGTCCGCTACAACAAGCTGGAAGGCTTCGAGATCGCCCCGCATCTCTTCTACGAGTTCCATGGCACCACTGCCGGGGCGAAGGAGCAGGCCGAACTCGCCCAGGCGATCGCCGCGGAGTGCGGCGGCGGCGACTTCCGCTGGGCGTCCAGCCTGGAGGAGCGCAACCGGCTATGGGCAGCGCGTCACGACGTGTACCACGCGACCTGCGCGATCCGCCCTGGCGCCAAGCTCTGGTCGACCGATGTGTGCGTGCCGATCAGCCAGCTCGCCACCCTGATCGAGGCAACCCGGATCGACCTGGAGGCGCAGGGTCTCCTGCCGCTGATCGTGGGCCATGCCGGCGACGGCAACTTCCATCTGGGCCTGCTCTATGACGAGGAGGGCTCGGAGGAATATCTGCGCTGCAAGGCGGTGAACGACCGGCTGGTCGACCGGGCGCTGGCCATGGGCGGCACCTGCACCGGCGAGCACGGCGTCGGCATGGGCAAGATCGAGAAGGTAGAGAAGGAACACGGGCCGGCGGTCGAGGTGATGCGCAAGATCAAGCGGGCCCTCGACCCGGACAACATCATGAACCCGGGCAAGGTGCTGCGGATGGAGTGATCTGCACCGCACCTTGTTCATCCACCATTCTCGGGCTCGGACAAAAAGCAGCCAACGATGAGCGTCACTAACAGGACCAAACGGATCACCGCGCGGCAGATCCAGCAGTGGTCGGGCGATCAGCCGATCGTGGCGCTGACCGCCTACACGACGCCGATGGCGCGCGCGCTGGATTCCCATTGCGACCTGCTGCTGGTCGGTGATTCGCTGGGCATGGTCGTCTACGGCATGAAGACGACCCTGGGTGTCAGCGTCGAGATGATGATCCGGCACGGTCAGGCGGTGATGCGCGGCAGCGACCGCGCCTGCGTGGTGGTGGACCTGCCATTCGGCAGCTACGGGGAAAGCCCGGCCCAAGCCTACCGCACCGCGGCCAGGGTGATGGCCGAGACCGACGCGTCGGCCGTCAAGCTGGAGGGCGGGGTCGAGATGGCGTCGACCGTGGCGTTCCTGGTCGAGCGGGGCATCCCGGTGCTGGGCCATGTCGGCCTGAAGCCGCAGCAGGTTCATGGCCATGGCGGCTTCCGCACGGTGGGGCGGGGCGAGGAGGCTGCCAGGGTCGAGGCGGATGCCGTGGCGATCGCCGAGGCCGGCGCGTTCGCGGTCGTGATCGAGGGCACGCTCGAGCCGGTGGCGCGGGCGATCACTGAGCGCCTTGCCGTGCCGACCATCGGCATCGGCGCCTCGCCGGCCTGTGACGGACAGATCCTGGTTAGCGAGGACGTGCTGGGCCTGTTCACCGACTTCACGCCGCGCTTCGTCAAGCGCTACGCCATGCTCGGCCAGGCGATCGACCAGGCGGTGGCCGCCTATGCCGCCGACGTGCGCGCGCGCAAGTTTCCGGCGGCCGAGCATTGCGTCGGCATGCCGGCCTCGGACGGCTGACCCATGCGTGTTGTCCGTGATCTTGCGGAGCTGCGGCAGGCAGTGCGCGAGCTGCGCGGCACTGGCGGCCGGCTCGGCCTGGTGCCGACCATGGGTGCCCTGCACCAGGGCCATCTGGCGTTGGTAGCAGCCGCCCGCGCCGCCTGCCGGAGCGTGGTGGCGTCGATTTTCGTCAATCCGCTCCAGTTCGGTCCCGGTGAGGACCTGGCGCTCTATCCGCGCGACCAGGCGGGCGACCTCGCCAAGCTCGCAGCTGCCAGGTGCGACCTGGTGTGGATGCCGGACGTTTCGGTCATGTACCCACCGGGCGGTGCCACCCGGATCGAGGTGGCCGGGCCGGCGGAGGGCTTCGAGGGCAAGGCGCGGCCCGGGCACTTCCGGGGCGTGGCCACGGTGTGCGCGAAGCTGTTCCTCCAGACCGGGGCGGACCTCGCCGTGTTCGGCGAGAAGGACTGGCAGCAACTCCAGGTGATCCGGCGCATGGTGCTGGACCTGGACCTGCCGATCACGATCCAGGGCCATCCCACGGTGCGCGAGCCGGACGGACTGGCCTGCTCGTCGCGCAACCTGCGCCTGTCCAGGGAGGAGCGGGCGCGTGCCCGCCATCTGCCAGACACGCTCCTGGGGGTGGCGGGACGGTTCGCTGCCGGGGAGCCTGCCGGGCCGGTCGTGGCGCAGGCGCTGGCGAGCCTGCGAGAGAGCGGTTTCGAGCCGGACTATCTGGCCCTGGTCGAGCCCGCCAGCCTGCAGCCCTGGCCCGACGGGCAAGGCGGCGAGGCGCGGCTGCTGGCAGCAGCGAAGCTCGGCAGCGTGCGCCTGCTCGACAACATGGCGGTGCGCATTCCTGGCGGCTGAATTCAGCCGAACAGTTCGCGCGCGGCCACGTGGAGCAGGGCGTGGCGGGCGACCAGCCGGTCTAGGTCCTGGTCATAGCCGCCGCCCATCACGCCCGCGAGCGGGATCGCCCGCTGCCGGCAATGGTGGAGCACCAGGCGCTCGCGCGCGAGCAGGCCCTGGTCGGTGAGCGCCAGGCGGCCCAGCCGGTCGTCGACATGCGGGTCGACCCCGGCATTATAGAACACCAGGTCCGGCCGGTGCCGGTCCAGCATGACCGGGACCAACCGCTCCAGCAGGGCCAGATAGGCCGCATCGCCCGTGTCCGGGTCGAGGGCCAGGTCGAGGCTGCTCTGCTGCTTGCGTGCGGGGTAGTTGGCCCGGCAATGCACCGAGAGGGTGAACATGTCCGGGTCGCCGGCCAGGATGCCGGCGGTGCCGTCGCCCTGGTGCACGTCCAGGTCGATCACCATGATCCTTCGGACGGTACCTTCGTCGTGCAGCACCCGGGCCGCCACCGCCACGTCATTGAACACGCAGAACCCAGCACCGCCGCCATGATGGGCATGGTGGCTGCCGCCCGCGGTGTTGGCGGCAAAGCCGTCCTCTAGCGCCAGCCGTGCCGCCAGCAGCGTACCGCCGGTGGCGGCGCGCGCCCGGCGGGCCAGTGGCGCGTCGACCGTGAAGCCCAGCCGCCGCTCGTCCGCGGCCGCGACGTTGGCGCTCAGCACCGCATCGACCCAGCCGGGCGTGTGCGCGCGCAGGAGCCAGCTGCGCTCGGCCAGGCGCGGTGCAACCAGCCGGTCGGCCAGCCAGGGGTCGTCCTCGGCCAGCCGCTGTGACATTCGTACATATTTCGGCATGGGGAACCGGTGCCCGGCCGGGATCGACACCGAATAGTCCGGATGAGCAACGATCTTGTAGGTCAATGCTTTAAATCGCCGACCTCATCTCCTGCGGTAAAAACGATCGCAGATCTGCCCGCAGAAGGCGAGCCAATTGCGCAAGCGCCCCCATCTTTTCCGCTCGCATTCCTCGCGATAACGAGTCAGAACTAACGCAATGGTTGAATAAATCGCTGCCGGTTCGGCCGTGCCGCGCCCTCCAATGCCGGAGAGACTACATTGATGGGGATCGATCAGCGTTTCTGGGCAAATCGCCGAGTCCTGATCACCGGTCACACCGGCTTCAAGGGCACCTGGCTCACCGTCTGGCTCCAGCAGATGGGCGCGGTGGTGACGGGCTTCGCCAAGGCTCCGCCGACCGACCCGTCGCTGTTCGTAGCCTCGGGCCTGGCCGGGCGCATCGAGCATCTGGAGGGTGACGTCGCGGACGTCGCAGCGCTGGGGGAGGTGGTTGCGCGGGTCCGCCCGGAGATCGTGCTCCACCTGGCCGGGCAGGCCATCCTGCGGCAGGGCTTCGAGGATCCGGTCGGCACGTTCCGCACCAACGTGATGGGTACAGTTGCGATGCTCGACGCGATCCGCCAGGTGAGCAGCGTGCGCGCCGCAGTCCTGATCACCTCGGACAAATGCTATCTCGATCAGCGCCGGACCTGCGCCGAGGATGACCCGCTGGGTGGCCACGAGGCCTATGGAGCATCCAAGGCCTGTGCCGAGATCGCGATCCAGTGCTTTCGTGCCACCTACTTCCCGGGAAGCTTCACCTGCGGGATCGCCTCGGCCCGGGCCGGCAACGTGTTTGGTGCGGGCGACTTCGCGCCCAGCCGCCTGGTGCCCGACCTCGCCCGAGCCTTCCTGAGGGGGGAGATGCCAAAGCTGCGCAGCCCGGAGGCGGTCCGGCCCTGGCAGCACGTGCTGGACGCGGTGGCGGGCTATCTGCGTCTGGCCGAGCTGCTCCACCAGCGGCCGGAGATGTACAGCACGTCGTGGAACTTCGGGCCCGAGGCGGGCAGCGAGTGGACGGTAAGTGCCATTGCCGATGCGCTGGCCAGCGCCTTCGGCATCCGCGGCTGGGAGAGCGCGCCGCCGCTGCCGGTCCAGGAGGAGGCGCTCCTGCGCCTGCAGACCAGCCGCGCCCGCCGTC
>NZ_WUJP01000628.1 GCF_009806515.1 Geminicoccus flavidas
GCCTCGGTTGGCAGCCGCAGCTCGGCATGGCTGAGGCGCTGCGCTGGACCGCGCAGGGCTACAAGCGCCTGCACGGCACCGGCGACACGAACTGGCTCGCCGAGCAGATCGCCCGCTACCACGAGCGGCTGCAGGACGAGGATGCCCGGCCCGTCGAAGGCGAACTCGTCGACCTCATGACCCATGCCGTTGCCAGGACCAGCCAGCATGAAGCGGCCTGATCCCTTTCGCCCCGCCCCCGCCGACGTTCCGGTCTTCATACTGTGCGGCGGGCTCGGCACGCGCCTGGGCCATCTGGCGGCCGACCGGCCCAAGCCCATGGTCGAGATCGGCGACCGGCCGATGCTGCAGCACATCATGGAGGTCTATGGCCGCCATGGCTTTCGCCGCTTCGTGCTCTGCGCCGGTTGGCGCTCCGAGGTGATCGGCGAGTTCTTTGGGTTGTGGCACTACTGGAACGCCGATTTCACTGTGAACCTGCGTGACCGCTCGGTGTCCTGGCACCAGACCAAGGCCTGGCCGGACTGGGACGTCACCGTGGCGCAGACCGGGCCCGGCACCATGACCGGGGCCAGGATCGCGCGGGCGGCGGCACGCTATCTGGGCGACGCCCCGCATTTCGCGGTGACCTATGGCGACGGGCTGACCGATGCCGACCTGACGGGGGAGTTCGCGTTCCACCTGGCCCATGACCGCCTGGCCACCATGCTGGGTGTGCAGCCGCCCTCCCAGTTCGGGCGGCTCGATCTGCCCGCCGACGGGCCGGCACGCTTCGTCGAGAAGCCGGAGCGGACCAATCAGTGGATCAATGGCGGCTACTTCTTCTTCCGCCGCGGCATGCTCGACTACCTGTCGGAGCGTACCGACTGCGTGCTGGAAGGCGAGCCGCTCCAGCGGCTGTCCGCAGACGGCCAGCTCGAGGTGCACAAGCATGGCGGCTTCTGGTCGTGCATGGACACCAGCCGCGACAAGGAAAAGATCGAGGCACTCTGGGAAACCGGTGCCGCACCCTGGACCGGCCAGCTCGGCGGGCTGATCGATGCGTGAGGTCGACCGGCCGCTGCCCGGCATGCGGGTGTTCGATCTGGAGCCGCGCCAGGACGAGCGCGGCTCGTTCACCCGGCTGTTCTGCCGGGCCACCCTGGCCGAGCTCGGCTTCGAGGGCGGGGCCGCGCAGTCCAACCTGTCCCGCTCGGTCCGGGCCGGCACCCTGCGCGGCCTGCACTACCAATTGGGCGATGCCGCCGAGACCAAGCTCGTCACGGTGGTGGCCGGTACCGTCTGCGACGTGGTCCTGGACCTGCGCCCCTACAGCCCGAGCTTCGGCCGGCATGTCGCCCTGCACCTGGACGCGGCTCTGCCCCAGGCCGTGCTGATCCCGGCCGGCTGCGCCCATGGGTTCCTGACCACCAAGGACGCCACCACGCTGCTCTACTTCACCTCGCATCCCCATGCGCCGGTGCTGGAGCGGGGCGTGCGCTGGGACGATCCGGCCTTCCGGATCGCCTGGCCGGAGGATCCGGTGGTGCTTTCCCAAAAAGACCGGGCGCTGCCCGATTTCGACCCGCGCTGGCATTTGGCGGCCTGAGGAGGATCCGATGCGCGTGCTGATGACCGGTGTCAGCTCATTCACCGGCAGCTGGATGGCAAGGCGGCTGGCCGAGGCCGGTGCGGTGGTAACCGCCGCACGCCGGGGCTGCCGGGCCGAGGACGGGCCCAGGATCCGCGAGCGCAGCGCCATGCTGGCCAAGCGGGTCCGCCAGGTCGACGAGGCGCCGTTCGGCTCCGACCGCTTCCTGGATCTCCTGGCGAACGAAGGGCCGTTCGATCTGCTCTGCCTGCACGGCGCCACGGTCGGCGACCATCGCGCCGAGGATTTTGACGCAATCTACGCCCTGCGCCAGGACACCCACCGGATCAGCCAGGTGATGGAGCGCTTCGCGGCCGGCGGCGGCCGGGCGGTGATCTTCACCAGCACGGTGTTCGAGGCCGATGAGGGCCGGGGCGAACCGCCCCATGCCGCGATCGGCGGCTATGGCCTTGCCAAGACCCTGACTTGGCAGGTGGTGCGCCACGCGACCGAACGGCGCGGCCTGCGCCTGGGCAAGTTCGTGATCCCGCACCCGTTCGGCCCGATGGAGAAGCCCGGGCTGACCAGCATGCTGGCCGAGGCTTGGCTGTCCGGGCAGGTGCCGACGGTCGGCACGCCCGCCCTGGTGCGCGACCATATTCATGTCGACCTGCTGGCGCTGGCCTATGCCCGCTTCGCTCGCGAGGTCCATGGCTGGAACGGCCGCACCATGGTCCACCATGCCGGCCCGTCCGGCCATGTCGAGACGGTGGCCAGCTTCGTCGCCCGGTTCGCCCGGGCACTCGGGCCCTTGCTGGGCGTGCCGACCCGCTGGTCCTCGGCCAGCGCCGCCGCGAGCGGCCAGCAGCCGCGCATCCGCTGCAATGCCGAGCCCACGCTGACGCTCCATCCCGAGTTCGACCCGAACCGGGCGTTCGAGGAACTGGCCGTGTGGTACCTGCAGCGCTTTGGCGGCAGCGGGCATGGGCGGCGCGCGCTGCGCATCGCCGAGCGCAGCCTCGAGCCGGTCTGAGCCCGATGACGTCGGACCGGATCGGCGATGCGGCCAGTCCCGAGGCCGGGGTTTCCGAAGTCGGGGTGGTAATGGTCACCCACCGCAGCCGCGCCCATCTCGACCGAAGCCTGCCGCCCCTCCTGGCCTCGCCGCTGCGGCCGCGGGTCCTGGTGGTGAACTCCAGCTCCGGCGACGGCACGGTCGAGCGCGCCGAAGAGCTCGGCGCCGAGACCTGGGTGGTGCCGCGCCGCTCGTTCAACCACGGCGCCACGCGCGAGGCGGCGCGGCACCGGCTGGGCACTGCGGTCGTGGTGATGATCACGCCCGACGCCTATCCGGCCAGCCCCGACGAACTCGGCCGGCTGGTGCATCCGGTGCTGACCGGACAGGCCGCCTGCGCCTATGGCCGCCAGCTCCCGCACAGCGGCGCCGATACGGTCGAGGCGTTCGGCCGGACCTTCAGCTACCCGGATCGGAGCGACCTGCACTCGGCCGCCGACCGCGCACGCCTCGGTAGCGGCATCCATTTCTGCTCCAACGCCTGGGCCGCCTGGTCCAATGCGGCGCTGGACCGGATCGGCGGCTTCCGGCCCACCCTGGTGAGCGAGGAGACCATCGCGGTCGCTCGGCTCCTGCGCGAGGGCGAGCGGATCGCCTATGTCGCCGACGCCGTGGTCCGCCATTCGCACCGCTACACGCCCTTCCAGGAATTCACCCGCCACTTCGACATCGGCTGGACCCGTGCGGCCCATGCCGAGCTGCTGCTTGCCCAGGGCGGCGAGGACGCACGCGGCCGCCGCTTCGCCACGGAGCTGCTCCTGAGCCTGCTGGTGCGGGCACCCTGGCAGCTTCCCACGACGCTGGTGGCGCTCTTCGCGAAATGGTCGGGTTACCGGGCCGGGCTGCTGGGCAGGCATCTGCCACCAGGCGTCGCTGCCGCCTTGAGCGGCCAGGACTTCTTCTGGCGGAGCGATTTCGCGCCGAAAGGACGCCCATGAGGATCGCGATCGTCACCAACAACGTGTTGCCGCCGCGGGAAGGCATCGGCCATCACGTACTGGAAACCGCACGCCGCCTGGTGGCACAGGGCCATGACGTGCAGGTCCTGGCCAAGGGCGAGGCGTTCGGCGAGGCGCGCGCCCAACTCGTGGAGCAGGTGCCGGTCCATCACTGGCCGCATCGCCCGCTGCGGCCCTTCCACCACCAGGCGACCCGCCCGCTCCTGCAGGACCTGCTGGACCGGCTGGGCCCGTTCGACGTCCTGCACGCCCACCTGCCGCTCCTCCCGCTCCTCAACACCGATGCCAGGATGATCGTCACCTGCCACGGCACGCTCAGCGCCGACACCGAGGCGTTCACCGAGCGCTCCTGGCGGGCACGGGTGATCCGCGCTCAGGCGAGGCTGGTGGCACGCCCGATGGAACAGGCTTGGTTCGACCGGGCCGAGCGGATCATCGCGGTCGCGGGCTGCGTCCAGGACGAGATCGTCCAGCGTTACCGGGTCGCGCCGGGCAAGGTGACTGTGCTGCGCAACGGGGTCGACCTGTCGCGCTTCCCGTTCGAGCATCGCGTGCGGGGTGGCCGACGGCTGCTGTTCGTCGGCCGGCTCGGCTGGCGCAAGGGGCTGTTCCGGCTGCTCGACGCGCTGGCCCGCCTGCCAGGGGAAGTCACCTTGGACCTCGTGGGCGAGGGGCCGCTGGAGGCCGACCTGCGTGCCCATGCCGGGCAACTGGGCCTGGGCAGCCGGGTGCAGTTCCATGGCTTCCTGCCGCACCCGGAGGTGATCCTGGCGCACCGGGCAGCCGACCTGTTCGTCAACCCTGCTGACTACGAGACCGGC
>NZ_WUJP01000629.1 GCF_009806515.1 Geminicoccus flavidas
CCGCTGACCCTCCTGGAGGCGATGGCGCTGGGCACCCCGCTGGTCACCACCGCCACGGGCCTCGCCCGCGAGCTGGGCGAGGAGGCCCGGCTCGTGCTGGTCGAGCGCACGCCCGAGGCCCTGGCGCATGCGATCGCCACCTGCCTCTCGGCACCGGACGAGGCGGCGGCAAGGGCCCGGATCGCCCGCCGCACGGTCGAGCGTCAGCTCGGCTGGGACCGCATGGTCGGGCAGCTCGTCGACATGATCGCGCAGCCGCTGCGCCAGGCCGCCTGACCATGACTGGTCATGACGTCGTCGTCTGCTTCGGCTTCGAGGCCGACCGAGTCCGCCGCCAGCCCTGGCACGTCGCGCGCGGCATCGCACTAGGCCTCCTGGCGCACGGCCGACGCGTCACCCTGGTGACCGATGCCCTTTCGCCGCCAGAAGGCGAGCCGTTCGGGATCGTGGCGCTGCCCGGCCTGTTTTCCGGCAATGCGCCCGATCCGGCGCTGCGGGAGGCCCTCGCACGACTGGCGCCGGACCGGATCTTCGTGATGATCGGGATCCACGAACTGCTCCGGCCCGGGCGCCTGCGCCTGGGAGCGTCGGTCTTCCCGATCGTGGCGGCCCAGCCTTTCCGCCTGCGCGACTTCCTCCGCCTGCCGGCTGCCGATCTGTGGCGGGAGTGGCACCTGCTGCGGCTGGCGCTGCTGGCCGCCCTCCTGCCGGACGGCCTCATCCGACGGGGCTTCCGGCATAGCAGGGCTGTAGGCCTGGTGTTCGTTTCGGCAGCGGCACGCGCCCGCTTTGCCGACATCGGCATCGACGCCTCGCTGGCACTCCGCCCGCAAGTCGAGCTTCCGCCGCTGGTGCCCGCCCAGGCCCGGGCCCCGGTCCCGACGGTCCTGTATTGCGGCCCGCCGCTGGCGCTGCGCGGCGCCGACCTGGCGCTGCGCGCGTTCGAGGAGGCGAGGGCGGCCGGCCTGGAGGCCAGGCTGCAACTGCTCCTGCGCCCGGACGACCGGCCTGCGCTGATGCGCCGCTTCCTCGCCCGGGTCGAGCGCTCGCCGGACCGCAGCGCCATCGAGGTGGTGACCGAGATGCTGGCGGCTTCGGCGATGCGCCGGTACTTCGCTGCCGCCGACGTCCATCTCCTGCCGTTCCGGGTGACGGTGTCGGATGCACCCCTGGTGGTGATCGAGGCTGGGCTCACCGGGCGGCCGGTGGTGGTACTCGACACGCCGGGCGTGGCCGAATATGCGCACGCCTTCGGCGGCATCGTGGTGGATCGGCCGGACCGGCTGGCCGCGGCACTGCGCGACGCCTGCGGCCGTGCCGGTCGCCCGGCCGCCATGCAGGAATGGACGAGCTGGCCCCAGGCCGTGGCGCCGCTGGACCACTGGGCCGGCCGGACCCCGGGCCGGCTGGCCACGGTTGCGC
>NZ_WUJP01000594.1 GCF_009806515.1 Geminicoccus flavidas
CCTGCTGGACATAGGAGCCGGTGCGGCCCATCGCCTGCACCTCGGCCAGCACCTGCTCCGCGCGGTCCTTCGCCTTCTCGTAGACGATCGCCACGTCCGCACCCGCTTCGGCCAGCGCCAGCACGATGCCGCGGCCGATCCCGCGGCCACCGCCGGTCACGATCGCCTTCTTCCCGTCGAGCCTGAATCGGTCGAGAACCGGTTTGCCGCTGCTGACCATGGACAAGGCACCTCCCCCTGGTGATCGTTGCGGCGGCATCTTGGCGGCGCTTTGCATCCCAGGCGAGCCCGAAGCGCTATCAGGGACGGATCCTCCGGCGCCCGAGGCCGTTGGGAAGGCGATTCCCCGAGCGGAGACCCCACTTGTTCGATTGGACGACCGGGCTCATCGAGCAGAGCGGCTATGCCGGCATCGCCTTCCTGATGCTCCTGGAGAACCTGTTCCCGCCGATCCCGTCAGAGCTGATCATGCCGATGGCCGGCTACATGGCCGGCCAGGGCCGGCTGAGCCTGATCGGCGTGATCCTCGCCGGCTGCGTGGGCTCGGTGCTGGGCGCCCTGTTCTGGTACTATGTCGGTCGCTGGGTCGGCCTCGAGCGGCTCAAGCGCTGGGCCGCCGCGCATGGCCGCTGGCTGACGATCAGCCCGGACGAGGTCGACCAGGCCAAGCACTGGTTCGACCGCTATGCCGGCGTGTCCGTGTTCATCGGCCGGCTGATCCCCGCGATCCGCACCCTGATCTCGGTCCCGGCCGGCATTGGCGGCATGAACCTCGTGGCCTTTCTCGCTTGGTCGACGGCCGGCACCGCGCTGTGGACCACGTTCCTGGCCGGTGCCGGCTACCTCCTGGGTAGCCGGTTCGACCAGGTCGAGGCCTGGCTCAACCCGGTGTCGAACCTGGTGATCGCGGCGCTGGTGCTGATCTATGCCTACCGGGTGATCACGTTCAAGCAACCGGGTGCTGGCTAGAGAATGGCCTGGACAAGTGCCCGCATGCCCGAGCCGCCGGGCTTCCTGGCGAGGCTCGGCCGCTATGAGTTCGTGCTGCTGGGCTCGCTGTGCGCCATTGCCGCGATCCTGCTGCTGTTCGGCCTGGTCACCGAGGAGGCCCTGGAGGGCGATGCCGCGGCGTTTGACCGGGACATTCTCCTGGCGCTACGCAACCCCGCCGACCTCACTGACCCGATCGGGCCGCCCTGGCTCGAGCGGGCTGCTGCCGACATCACCGCGCTGGGCGGCGTTCCCGTGCTGGCCCTGGTCACGTTCGTCGCCACCGGCTTCCTCCTGATCATCCGGCGGCGAGCGATCGCCCTCTTGGTGCTGGTCTCGGCCGCCGGCGGTACGGCGGTCTCGTTCGGGCTGAAGCTGTTCTTCGCCCGGGTGCGCCCGGACCTGGTGCCGCATCAGGTCGACGTGTTCACCTCCAGCTTCCCCAGCAGCCATGCGATGATGTCGGCGATGATCTACCTGACCCTGGGCGCCCTCCTGGCGCGGGTGCAGCCCCAGCGCCGGATCAAGGCCTACATCATGATGGTGTCGGTGCTCCTCGCCATCCTGATCGGTGCCAGCCGGGTCTATCTGGGCGTGCACTGGCCCACTGACGTGCTGGCGGGCTGGATGGTGGGCTCCGCCTGGGCGATGCTGTGCGGCACGGTGGCCTGGTGGCTGCGCCGCCGCGGCCATGATGCGGCGGGCTCGGCCCGGGATTGAAAGCGACAGCAAGAGGAGGCCGCCGGTGCGCGTCGCCGTGTTCAGCACCAAACCCTACGACCGCCGCTTCCTGTCTGCCGCCAACCACGACGGCGGCCATGAGTTGATCTTCTTGGAAGCCCGGCTGTCGCCCGAGACCGCTGGGCTCGCGGCAGGCACGCAGGCGGTCTGTGCCTTCGTGAACGACGATCTCGGCCAGCCGGTGATCGAGGCCCTCGGGCAGCACGGGGTGCGGCTGATCGCGCTGCGCTCCGCGGGCTTCAACCATGTCGATCTGGCCGCGGCTGCCGGCCACGGGATCAGGGTCGGCCGCGTGCCGGCCTATTCGCCTCATGCGGTGGCCGAGCATACTGTGGCCCTGATCCTGACGCTGAACCGCAAGACCCACCGCGCCTATAACCGCGTCCGTGAGGGCAATTTCACTCTGGACGGGCTGATGGGCTTCGATCTCGTCGCCAAGACCGTGGGCATCGTCGGCAGCGGCAAGATCGGCGTGGCGCTGGCTCGGATCATGGCGGGGTTCGGTTGCACGATTCTGGCGCACGATCCCTATCCGTCCGCCGAGTGCAAGGCACTGGGCGTCCGCTTCGTCGGGATCGAGGAACTGCTCGGCAGCAGCGACATCATCAGCCTGCACTGCCCGCTCACGCCGCAGACCCGCCACCTGATCGATGCCCCGGCGATCTCTGCCATGAAGCGCGGCGTCATGCTGATCAACACCAGCCGGGGTGCGGTGATCGACACCCATGCGGTGATCCAGGGGCTCAAGTCCAGAACGATCGGCAGCCTCGGCCTCGACGTGTACGAGGAGGAGGAACAACTGTTCTTCGAGGACCGCTCGGACCGGATCATCCCGGACGACCAGTTCGCCCGGCTGCTCACCTTTCCCAACGTCCTGATCAC
>NZ_WUJP01000630.1 GCF_009806515.1 Geminicoccus flavidas
TGATCGGCATCGACGGTGCAGGCAAGACCACGCTGCTCCGGCGGCTGCAGGGCCGCCTCGCCGCGGCGGATCAGGAAAGCACCCATGTCTGGAGCCGGTTCCGCAACTATCTGAGCAAGCCGCTCTTGGCGCTGACCCGCCTGACTGGCCACAACCGCAAGCTGGTGCTGGGCGGCGTGCGGGTCGGTGTCCACGAGTTCGCCAATGGCTGGGCCCCCCTATTTCTCTGGCTGCAGCGGCTCGACCTGTGGCTGGACCGGCAGTTGCGGATCCGCCCGGCGGCCAGGAGTGGCCTCGTCGTCATGGATCGCTGCGCGCTCGACCAGCTTGTCGACATGGCGGTCGCCACCGACCGCGAGGCGGAACTGGTCGAGCGGC
>NZ_WUJP01000631.1 GCF_009806515.1 Geminicoccus flavidas
TGGCCCCCCGTCTCCTCGCAGGCCTGCCGCAGCCGGCACTCGTGGTGCTGGTCGACCGCGAGCCGCTCCTGATCGGGGCCAGCCGGCCCGATGCGCTGATGGATCCGAAGCTCCTGCGCCGCCGCGCCTGCTACCGGCTGCTGGCCGACCGGCTGCACCTCCCGGTCCTGCAGAACGATGCGAGCCTGGAAGCCGCCGACCGCTTCCTGGACCGCCTGGTCGGACTCGCACCGGAGCCGGGCGGCTGGAGGGCCAGCGGGTGATCCGGGTCTTCTACGCCAACGATCCGCTGGCGGCCGACCAGGGTGGTGGAGCCGAGCATTTCCGCGGCATCTTCCGCGCGCTGTCGGACTCCGGCCTGGACTGGCAGCTGGTAGCGGCCCGGCTGCAGCACCGCTCGCACCCGCAGGTCGACTATATCTCGCGCACCTCCCATTTCGGGCGCTGGTACCTGGCGCTGTGGGGCTGGTTCTGGCGCAACCGGCACAGGATCGGGCCGGACGACGTCTTCCATTTCCACCGCAACTACGCGGCCTGGCCGAAATACCTGCTCTGCCCGCGCCGCGGCCGGGTAGTGATCACCTATCACAATGTCAGCGGCCGGGTGCTGGACGGGCTGCTCGGGCGCTCTGCACGGCCGTTGCGCTGGGCGATGAAGCTGCTGGAGCGCGCGGCGGTACGCCGGGCCGACCGGCTGGTCTGCGTGAGCGAGCGTGACCGCCTGGAACTGGCGCGGACCGTGGTGGGACCGCCCTTTGCCGAGGCTCTCGTCATGGCGGCGGCACTCGACCACGCCCGGCTGTCGGAGGTGCCGGCGGCGGCACCCAAGAGGTGCTCGCGCCTCCTGTTCCTGGGACGCCTGGAGCGCCAGAAGCAGCCAGAGCGGGCGGTCGAGGTGCTGGAGCGGCTCTGCGCTACGGGCGGGGCAGGCTGGACCTTGACGATCGCGGGCGAGGGTAGCCAGCGCGGGCGGCTGGAGCGGCGCATCCAGGACAGCCCGGTGCGCGACCGGATCGTCATGGCCGGACTGGTCCCCCATGACCAAGTCGCCCGGCTGATCGACGCTCATGACCTCCTGCTGGTGACCAGCCGCTACGAGGCCTCGCCTACCGTGGTGAAGGAAGCGCTGCTGCGCCACCGTCCGGTCGTAACCTGCGATGTCGGCGATGTGCGGCGCTGGATAGCGGCCGGCAGTGGCCTGATCTGCCGGGATGACCCGGAGGAGCTGGCAGAAGCGACGCGCGTGATGGCGCGCCTGATCGCCGAGGGCGGTTATCGCCCCTCGGACCGGCTGGGCGGCGACCTGGAGCAGCGCCTGATGGCACCCCTGCTGAGCCTCTATCGCGCCGTTCAGGACGGAGCGTGAGCGAACGCGCCGGTGCGTTGTCCGCCATTCTAGTAGGTGGCGGGGCCAGGCTCGCGGCTGCCGGCATGGGTCTTGCCGGCACCACGCTCGCGGCTCGGGCACTGGGGCCGGCCGAATGGGGGATCTGGCTCGTGCTGTTCGCCGGCTTCGGCTGGTGCCAGCATCTGGCGGAATGGGGCCTGCGCAGTGTGGCACTGGTGGAGGGCGGCCGCCTGAGTCAGGCCTGCCCGGGCCTCGTGCGCGATGTCCTGTGCGCCCGGCTCGTGCCGCTCGTCCTGTCCGGCGTCCTGCTGGTGGGTGGTACTGTCGCCTGGCGACCGGAGCTGGCCGGTGCTGCGCTGTGCCTCGCCGCGGCGCTGGCCATGATCGCCCTGAACCTCGACTGGGTAGGCCTGGTGCGCGGCAGCGCCCTGCCGGCGAGCCTCGGCCTCATGGCCCGCCCAGCCCTGTTCCTGGCTGCCATCGCCGTGCTGCCGGCACCGCTGGCGGTGGGCGACCTGGCCCTGGCGACGCTGATCGGCTGGGCGGGCGCGGCACTGGCCGGTGCCGCCGAATGGCGGCGCGCCCCGGCACCCGTGCCCGGGCGCATGCGGCTACGCACCCGCAGGCTGCTCAAGGCCGGCACCCCGTTCTTCCTGGTGACGGCGGCGAACCAGGTGGCGCTGTCGGCTGACCTGATCGCGGTCGCCTGGATGCTCGGTACCGAGGCAGCCGGCGCATTCGGCTTGGCCATGACGATCGCCCAGACCGCGACGCTGGGCGCCCAGGCCGCCGCCCAGTGGTGGCTGGCCCGGGGGGCTGCGATGGCGCCCGCGCGTGCCCGCCGGGTCCTGCTCGACGCCCTGCTGCTGGGTGGCACGGTGGCCGCGGCCCTGGCGATTCTGGGACCGAGCCTGCTGCTGCGGCTGTTCGGCGCCCAATGGTTGGCAGCAGCCGACCTCTTGCCGCCGGCGACACTCTATGTGGCGCTGGTGCATGTCACCGCGGTGCGCGCGGCGCTGGTGGCCGCCGGGGGCGGGGCAGGGCGGGTGGCGCTGGCGCAGCTCGTGAGCCAGGCGGTCAGCTGGCCCCTGCAGCTCCTGGCGGCAGCCCGGCTTGGCCTGGAGAGCGTGGTGCTGCTCCGTGGGCTAGTGGAACTGCTGCGCCTCGTGCTGTTGGTCAGTTCTGACGACTTCTGGATCCGGTTCCGAGGTCGATCCGGAATTGCTAAAATGCCATTCAAATCATGAGGGCATTTGCATCCAAACTCTAATCGAATCCGAAACGATAATAGTTGTGCCTGATTCAGGTTGATGGTTATTCATTCAGGCAGAGGGAAATGGATCAGATGGCTGCCGAACGGCTCCAGGAATGGAACGGCCGGTGCCTGGAGAAGACCGATGGCTGCTTCGACCCGCAACCTGCACGATCTGCTCCACCAGGCGGCTTCGTCGCTCCGGCACGAGCGCGCGCGGACGAACGTCACCCCGTTCCGCGGCCGCCGGGTGCGCACACCGGAACTGGAGCTGGAGCATCTGTCGGTGACGCT
>NZ_WUJP01000595.1 GCF_009806515.1 Geminicoccus flavidas
CGGCCACCAGGCCTTCTTCACCGAGGAGGCGCTTTCGGCCATCGCGGCGACCACGATCGGCAACATCACGGCGTTCGAGACGAGCGGCGCCTCGCTCCATGAGGTGCCCTAGCCGCGGCGGTCTGCTGCAGCGTTCACTTGGCAAGCGATCCAGATCACTGGCCGCATTCGGCCGGCCCGTGGCATGCTCCGCGGCATGATTTTTCGGGAAGCCGACATGGATGGCCGGGACACGGGATTTTCGGGCCTGCCCAGGCGAGGCCTGGTGGCAGGCATGCTGGCGGTTGCCGCCACTGGTGCGGATCCGGCCTGGGCGCAGGCGGCGGGCATCGGCCATGTGCAGAGCCTGCGTGGCCAAGCCTTCGCCCAGAGCGGCCAGGTCCGCCGCCCGCTCGCCGTCCAGGCACCGCTCTACCTGGGCGACCTCGTGCTGACCGGTGCGGATGCCCGACTGCGCCTGCGCCTCGGCCGCCGCACCACCCTGGCGCTCGGCGCCAACGCCCGCCTGCGGATCGACCGGTTCGCGCTCGCCAGCGAGGCCGGCGGCTTTGAGCTGCAGGCTGGCCCTCTGCTGCTCGAGCATGACGAGAACGGGCCCAGCATCGGGTCGACCGTGCAGAGCCCCTATGCCCTGATCGCCGTGCGCGGCACCCGGTTCTTCGCCGGCCCCAGCAACGACGTGTTCGGCGTGTTCGTCGCCACCGGCCGGGTTTCCGTGCAGGCGGCCGGGCAAAGCGTGCTGCTCGACCCAGGGGAGGGCACCAACATCCCCAGGCTCGGCGCTCCGCCAAGCCCGGTCGCCCCCTGGGGTGCCGCCCGCATCCAGGCAGCGCTCGCCAGCGTCGAATGACCGGGGCCGTTGCCCCAGCACCTGGATCATGACGGAGCGGATCCCGGCGCTGGCGGGCCTGCTCTGCGCCCTGCTCCTGGCGTCTGTGCAGGTGCTGGATCCCGCGGTCTGGCGAGTCCGGGCACTCGACCTGCTCCAGCTCGTCATGGGCCCGCTCGAAGCAGCCGCAGGCGGCCCGGAGCCGGCCTTCGCAGTCACCGTGGTCGACATCGACCGCGCCTCCCTGGAGGCGATCGGCCCCTGGCCCTGGCCGCGTGCCACGATGGCGAAGCTGGTGGCAGCGGTCGCCGAAGCGGGGCCGGCGGCGATCGGGATCGACATCCTGTTCGCCGAGCCGGACCGGCGCTCGCCCGCAGCCCTGGCGCGGCAACTGGCGGCGGCAGCGCCGGACCCGGCCTTGGCCGAGCTCGCCCAGCGACTGCCGGATGGCGACCTTCTACTGGCGGATGCCGTGGAGTCGACGGCGACCGTGCTGGGCTTCGTGCTCGATCCGGACGGCGCAGCCGACCTGCCCGGCCCGCCCTTCCTGGTGGCTGGCCGACCGGATCTGCGCGGTTTATGGCGAAGTGACGGCGGGACCGGGCCGGCACCGGTCCTGGCGACGGCCGCGTCGGGGCTGGGCGCACTGTCGCTGCCGGGCGATCCGGACGGAAGGGTGCGCCGCGTGCCGCTCCTGGTGGCGGCCGGGCCGGCGGTGCTGCCGGGGCTCGCCCTGGAGACGCTGCGTCTGGCCTCTGGTTCGGCCGGCTACCGGCTCCTGGCTCCGCCGGATGGCCCGCTCCGCCTGGAGGTCGGTGGGCGCGAGCTGCCGCTGCCCGCCGACGGCTTCCTCCCGCTCGGGCCGAAGGCCCTGCCCGAGCCGCGCTCGCTGTCCGCCCGGACCGTGCTGAGCGGGAAGACGGAGGGGATGCAGGGCGGCATCGTGCTGATCGGCAGTTCCGCCCCTGAATCG
This sequence comes from Geminicoccus flavidas, assembly GCF_009806515.1. Lineage (GTDB taxonomy): Bacteria > Pseudomonadota > Alphaproteobacteria > Geminicoccales > Geminicoccaceae > Geminicoccus > Geminicoccus flavidus. Next base: position 1,803 of record NZ_WUJP01000595.1, read on the forward strand.
GGCGGCCTGCGGGCCACCGCATTCGCGCCACTCAGCCCCTCGGTCGGCATCCATGCCGATGCGATCGAGCAGCTCATGCGCGGCCGCGTGCTGCTGGACGTGCCGCTCGCCCGCTGGCTGGAGCCGGCTGCCGGGCTGATCCTGGCCGGGCTCGTGATCCTGGCAGCGCTCCGGCTGGGGCCGATCGCAGGCTTGGTCATGCTGACGGGCCTAGGTCTCACCTGGATCGGTGCGGCTGGCGCCATGCTGCACTGGGCGGACCGGCTGCTCGACCCGGCGGGGCCGGTGCTGGTGGCGGCCGGGGCCTTTGCCGTCACCGCGGTGGGTGCACTCTCCCTGACCCGTCGGCGCGAGCTCCATCTGCGCGAAAGCTTCGGCCGTCGCCTCCATCCGGCGGTGGTCGAGCGCCTGGCGCGCAGCCCTGAGCAGCTGAAGCTCGCGGGCGAGTGGCGCGAGGTCACGGTGCTGGCAACCGATCTGGAGGACTTCACCGTGCTGACCCGCCGGCTGGCGCCGACTGAGCTGATAGCACTGCTCGACCGCTACCTGGAGGGCATTGGCCGGATCGTGGTCGACCATGGTGCCATGATCGACAAGCTGGTGGGCGACGCGGTCCATGCGATCTTCAACGCGCCCCTGGACCTGCCGGACCATCCCGAGCGGGCGCTGGCGGCGGCCTCAGCCATCCTGGCATGGACCGAGCGCTTCCGCGCGGAGCCGGCGGCACAGGCCGTGGGCTTCGGCCGGACCCGGATCGGCCTGGAAACTGGCATCGTGGTGGTGGGCGATGTCGGGCTCGGCACGCGGCTGGACTACACCGCCTATGGCGAAGCCATGAACCTGGCGGTCCGGCTGGAAGGGCAGAACAAGCTGCTCGGCACCGCGATCCTGATCGGTCCGGTGGCGGCGGCGGCACTGGGGCCAAGCCGGCTGCGGCCGCTGGGTGCCCATCCCGTCCGGGGCATCGAGCGGCCGCTCGAACTGTTCACCCCGGCGGAGGTTGGGGTGCCTGATCAGACTGCGGTGTAGCCGCCATCGATCATGATGTCGTCGCCAGTGATCAGGTCCGAGGCCGGCGATGCCAGGAACAGGATCAGGTCGGCCACCTCGATCGGCTGGCCCACCCGGCCGAGCGGCACCTTGGCGACGAACGGGTCGTAGCGCGCCGGATCGCCCCAGTAGGCCTGGCCCAGCGGGGTCATGATCACGGTCGGGCAGATCGTGTTGACCTGGATGTTGTGCGGCGAGAGCTCGGCCACCATCACCTTGGTCATCGCATTGAGCCCGCCCTTGGAGGCGGAATAGGTGGCGTGGCCCAGCAGGCCGATCATGGCCGCCTGCGAGCTGATGTTGATGATCTTGCCGCGGCGCTGCGCGATCATGCCGGGTGCCAGCAACTGGGTGAGCAGCAGCGGCGCGCGAAGGTTGATGGCGATCACCCGGTCGAAGCTGTCCATGCTCGCTTCCAGGATCGGCTCGCCGCAGCCGATCCCGGCATTGTTGACCAGGATGTCCATGGTGCCCCAGGCGTCCAGGGCCTCCTTCGCGGCGCGGCGGCCCTCCTCGACCGAGGCCAGGTCCGCCTGGACCACCAGGCAGCGCCGCCCCTTGGCCTCAACATCGGCCTTGATCTCCGCGAGCCCATCCCGGTCGCGGGCGACCGCAACGATGTCGGCGCCGGCATCGGCCAGCACCCGGCAGGCCTCGGCACCGATGCCCTTGGATGCGCCCGTCACGAACGCCTTCTGCCCGGCTACGGAAAAACGGCTCACGAAATCGGCCATGCTCTATCCTCCCTGTCGACGCCGCCAGAGCCATCGGGCCCCGGGGCGCGGAAGGTGGGCTGGGGTCGCCGGCCGCGTCAAGCGCGGCTGCTGGATAGCGGATCAGCCCTGGGCGACCGTGTCCGCCATGACTGCACCACGGCTGCCCATCGGCCGCTCGGCGCCGGTGGTCGAATCCCGTTCGGTCTGGTGCTCCAGCTCGGCATTGAGCTGGCCGCCCACCAGCACCACGGTCGCCGAGAGCCAGATCCAGGTAAGGAAGCCGATCACCGCGCCCAGCGAGCCATAAGTGGCGTCGTAATTGCCGAACCTGCTCACGTACCAGGAGAACAGCATCGAGCCGATCACCCAGACCACGGCGGCCAGAATGCTGCCGGGCGTCACCCAGCGCCACTGGGCCTTTTGCCGGCTGGGGCCGTAGCGATAGAGGGCGGCCAGCAGCACGATGATCATCAGGATCAGGATCGGCCAGCGCGCCAGCCGGATCAGGAGGTCGCCTACCTGGCCCAGGCCCACGAAGTTCAGGACGATCGGCAGGACCACGACGGCGGCGAGTGTCACCATCACGAACACGAGCGAGCCCAGGGTGAACAGCAAGGTGACGATCGTGCGCCAGATGAAGCCGCGCTTCTCCTTTTCCTCGTAGACGACGTTCAGGGCGTCGAACATCGCCTTGGTGCCCTGGTTCGAGGTCCAGAGCGCCGTGAGGATACCGATTACCGCACCAAAGCTCAGCGCGCTGTTCTGGGTTGATGCCAAGCTCTGGAGCTGCTGGTTCAGGAGTCCCATCCCGCCGCCCGGGATGATCCCTTCCAGCATCGAGATCTGCTGGGTAACGGTGGCCGGATCGGCGAACAGCCCATAGATCGAGATCGCCGCCGCCAGCCCGGGAAAGATCGACAGGATCACGAAGAACGTGACGGCGGCGGCTTCCGTGGTCAGCCGGTCCTCGTTTGCCTGGCTGACGACGCGCTTGAGGGTCTGCCACCAGCCGCGGGGCGGAATCTCCGTCGGCTTGCTGGCATCCCGCCCGTTAGCCTTCTCGTTTCCCTGGGGAGCAGTGGAATCGTCCCGGGCATTGGTGGACATGGCTGGCCGCACTCGCTGGTTCCTCACAGGCGGGGTCGGGCAACGTACCACGCAGTGGCATGCCCAACGGCCCTGTAACGGGTGAGTGCGGCTCCGGTTCTAGTTGCCCGCTGTATCCACAGCGGCGGCCGGCGCCTGGGGCATGACCACGGTCATGTAGGGAGCGGTCGGTTCTTCGGCGTCACCGAACGGACCTGGTACCTGGTTCTGAACGGGGGGGAGGCTTTTCAGGTAGGCGGCCAGGGCTGCCGCATCCTCGTCGCTCAGCGCAGCATAGGCATGCCAGGGCATCGCCGGCGCCAGTTCCCGGCCGTCCGGACGGACGCCGGTGCGCACCGCGCGGATGATGTCTTCCTCGCTCCAATCAGCGAGGCCGGTCTCGTCGGACGTGAGGTTCGGCGGATAGAAGACGCCGAGACCAGGGAGCTTGAAGCCGATCTCGGAGCCGCCAAGATAGCGCGCCGGATCAGGCTTGCCGAGAAAGACGCCGGGTGTGTGGCAGCCGCCGCAGTCCATGATCTGCGCCAGATATTGGCCACGCGATCCGGCTGCGCCGGTGGCCTGGGCGCCCCCAACGAACATGGCCGACGCGAGCCCGGCGACGAGAAATAACGCTGTCTTCATCATTTACTCCCCGAGGTCTCGCGCCAGATCGCCTTCACCTTCGGCGCGAGCACGGGGCAGTGTGGTAGCGGACCTTGTACTTGCGGGCTGTGATCTACAACACGCCGGCTCAGGTCCTTGATCGGATCAGCTACCGGCCATGGCTCGGCTGAGCTGCAGGGCATTCCAGGCGAACATCTTCTCGTACGTGGGAGCGTCGCCATCCGGCCCGGACAAAGCGTCGGAATAGAGCGCTCCGCCGACCACGGCACCGGTTTCCTGCGCGATCTGCTCGATCATCCGGGTGTTGGAAATGTTCTCCACGAATACAGCGCTGATGTTCTCCTGCCGGATCTGGTCGATGATCCTGGCGACGTCGAAGGCCGAAGCCTCGGCCTCGGTCGAACGGCCCATTGGAGCGACGAAGGTGATCCCATAGGCGTCGCCGAAATAGCCGAATGCGTCATGCGAGGTGACCACTCTGCGCCGCTCGGCCGGCACGGCGGCGATCTGTGCCTTCACCTCGGCATCGAGCGCCTGCAGCCGGCCGGCATAGGCCTCGGTCGCGCGCTCGTAATCGGCGGCATGGTCGGGATCGGCCAGGGCCAGCGCCCGTCCGATGTTGCGGGCATAGATCACGCCGTTGGCGAGGCTCTGCCATGCATGGGGATCCTGGTGGCCGTGATGGTGATGGCCATCGGCCTCGGCATGCTCATGCTCATCCGGCTCCTCGCCGTGCTCGGCATGCCCGCCTTCATCGTCCAGACGACGCGGCTGGACGCCTTCGGACGCGACCACGGTCGTGCCGGCGAAGCCCGAAGCCTCGATGAGGCGCGGCAGCCAGCTCTCGAAGTCCAGCCCGTTCACCACCAGGACCTGGGCGCTCGCCATCTTCTCTGCATCGGCCGGGGTGGGCTCGAACACATGTGCGTCACCATCCGGCCCGACCAGGGTCGAAAGCTCGACATGCTCACCGCCGATCTGGCGCACCATGTCGCCGAGAATCGAGAAGCTCGCCACCACCTTCAGGGGGGCATCGGCGGACTGGCCGGTGGCCGGCAGGCCCGCAAGCGCGAGGGAGCCAAGGAGCAGCAGGGTCGTGCGACGCAGGAGCATCGATTATCTTCCTCGGCTGGGTGGCAGGTTCAGTGCTGGAGATGTCGGAGCCTGAGGGCCGAGGCCAAGAGGCTGCCATGGCGGCCCAGCAGGACCGAGGCGCCGTAGATGGCGCCTGCTGCGAGGATGATTGCCGGCGAGGCCGGCAGGCTGTGGTGATAGGAGAACAGGAGCCCGGTGACGCAGGCGGCAAAGCCCAGGAGGCTCGCGATCGCCATCTGCCCCGCCACGTTCTCTGACCAGAAGCGGGCGGAAGCAGCTGGCAGCATCATGATGCCCACCACCATCAGCGTGCCCAGGGCATGGAAGCCGCCCACCAGGTTCAGCACGACCAGGGCCAGGAACAGCATGTGCACGAGCATGCCGTGACCCCCGACCGCGCGCAGGAAGCCGGGGTCCAGGCACTCCACGATCAGGGCGCGATGGATGAGCGCCAGCGTGAGCATGGTCACCGAAGCTATGGCGGCGATCAGGAACAGAGCGGCATTGTCCAGGGCCAACACCGTGCCGAACAGGACGTGGAGCAGGTCGACGCTGGAGCCGCGCACCGAGACCAGCAGCACGCCCAGGCCCAGCGAGACCAGGTAGAAGGCCGCGAAGCTCGCATCCTCGCGCAATGGGGTCAGCCGCGACACGAGGCCAGCCAGCAGGGCCACGGTCAGGCCGGTGACGACACCGCCGATCGTCATGGCGACGATGGACAGGCCGGCTACCAGAAAGCCGATCGCGGCACCGGGCAGGATGGCGTGGGCCATCGCATCGCCCACCAGGCTCATCCGGCGCAGGACCAGGAGCACGCCCAAGGGGCAGGCACCCAGCGACAAGGCCAGGCAGCCCACCAGGGCCCGGCGCATGAAGCCGTAGTCCAGGAACGGCCCGGCCAGCAGGTCCAGCATCACGCGGCCTGCGCGCAAGGCAGCGCCGCTTCGTCCCAGGCCTCGCTCATCCGGCGTGCCGCCAGCAGGTTGGCTGGGCTCAGCGCGCTGGCGGTGGCACCCCAGGCCACCGGCTCGCGGGCGATCAGCAGCGCCTCGGGGAAATGGGCGCGCACGAGTTCCAGGTCGTGCAGCACGGCCACGATGGTGCGGCCCTCGCCGTGCCAGCGCGCGATCAGGGCCAGCAGGTCGCGCGTGGTGCGCGCGTCCACTGCGGCGAACGGCTCGTCCAGGAGCAGGAGGCGGGCGTCCTGCAGGAGCATCCGGGCAAACAAAGCGCGCTGGAGCTGGCCGCCGGACAAGGTCCCGATCACCCGCCGCTCGAAGCCGGCAAGGCCGACCGCGGCGATCGCCTCGCGCGCCTGCTCGACATGGCTGCCGGCCAGCCGGCCAAACATGCCGACCCGCCGCCAGGCGCCCAGCGCCACCAGGTCCAGCACGTTGATCGGGAAGCTGCGGTCCAGTTCGGCGATCTGCGGCAGGTAGGCGATGTCCTGCCGGCCGATGCCCTCCAGCTCGAGCCTGCCGGAATGCGGGCGCATGGCACCCATGATCGCCTTGAGCAGGGTTGACTTGCCCGCGCCGTTGGGGCCGACCAGGGCGGTCAGCGAGCCGGGCGCGAAGCGGCCGGACAGATGGTGCACGGCCGGGTGGCGCCGGTAGGTGAGAGTCAGGTCGTGCAGTCGCACGGCCGGTCCGGCGGAGCTCACCATTGGTCGGTGGCCCACCCGACCAGAACCCACAGGGCCGCCACCACCAGCGCCACCGGGATTAGCCGGTCGAGCGCGGAGCTCTGCAGCCAGGAGCGGCGGGGCAGATGGCGAAAGGACGGCAAGCTTAGTTCTCCGGGCGGCGCGCACCGGCATCGGCCGGCCCGGAACTGTTTATGTTATAACATGTCATTCGACAAGTCGCGCGCACGCCCGGGGACCGGCAGCGCCGTCAGCCGTTGAACAGCCGGACTTGGCCCGGAGGAGGATGCGGAGGAATGAGCCAGAGTGGCCTGCTGCCGACCTTGCGCCGGGGCACCTACCGGATGCTGCGGGTGCTCGGCCGGCCAGCACGGCACGCCCAGGGCGAGCGTGGCGTCGTGCTCGAGCCCTATCGCGGCTATGGCTCGTGCAAAGAGATCTTCCTGATCGGCCGCGCGTTCTGGCAGTCGCCGCCGGAACGGGCTGCCAAGCGCAGCGAACTGAGCGGGGACCTGCACGACATCCTGCGCCGGATCGTGCGGCGCGCTGTGCCGGATGCCACCGTGACCGCCAGCTTCGCCGGCACGAAATTGCAGACGCAGACCGACCGCGACGGCTACTTTCGGATCCATCTGCGACCCGAGCGGCCCCCGCCGCGCCGGAACGCATGGCACGAGGTCGAGCTGCGCATGGACGAGCCGCGCCCGGTACGGGCCACGGGCCAGGTGTTCATCCCGCCCGAGCAGTGCCGCTACGTGGTGATCAGCGACATCGACGACACGGTGATGTACACCGGCGTGGCCAACAAGCTGAAGATGCTCTGGCACCTGTTCGTCCAGGAGGCCGAGAGCCGGGTGGCTTTCCCGGGTGTGGCCGCCCTGTACCGGGCGTTCCACCGGGGCCGGACCGGCATCGAGGGCAACCCGATGCTCTACGTGTCCCGGGCACCCTGGGGCATCTACGACGTGCTCGACGAGTTCTTCGACCGCAACCGCATCCCGGTAGGGCCCATCCTGTTCCTGCGCGAGTGGGGGATAAGCTGGAAGTCGCCGCTGCCGCGCAAGGCCGAACACCACAAGCATGAGCTGATCCGCAACATGCTGGCCCTTTATGACGACCTGCCGTTCATCCTGATCGGCGACAGCGGGCAACATGATCCCGAAGTGTACCGGCAGATCGTGGCCGAGCATCCGGGCCGCGTGCTGGCCGTCTATATCCGCAACGTGTCCTGCGACCAGCGGCGCATCGCCGAGATCAACGGCCTGGCGGCGGCGATGGCGGAAGCCGGCAGCACTCTGCTGCTGGCCTCGGACAGCATGGCGTTCGCCCGGCATGCGGTGGAGCATCGTCTGCTCCATGCCGATGCGCTGGCGGAGGTGGCGGCCGAGAGCGAGGCCGGGCATGCGCTGGCACCATCCGCGGGCCTGCGGCGAGTGCAGCGCGGCAGCCCGCGCGCGACCGCCCGGGCGGTGGAGGAGGGCGAACTCGAGCGGATCCTGGAGGAGACGAACGACCGGGACGCACCGCCCGATGTCGTGGTCGAACCCGATCGGCAGCAAGGGGCACACCGTGGCTGAGGTGCCCGCAGGTCCGCCGTTCTCCCGGGTGAAGCTGGCACTCGGCGGCCAGAACATGGCCAACCGTGCCGACAAAGCCCGCTCCGACCTGTCGGCAGTGGCATTTGGCGGCGGCTATCTGTGGCTCGCCACCGACGAGGGAGCGATGATCGAGCGGCTGCGCCGGATCGACGGGCAGGAGTTCGGCGAGCACCAAGCCTTCGACCTGACCAGGCTGCTGAAGCTGCCTGTGGGCAAGGAGGACCCGGAGATCGACGTCGAAGGCCTGGCGGTGGATGGCGACCATCTCTGGGTCGCCGGATCGCACTCGTTCACCCGCGACAAGCCCGATCTCGGCGAGAACAGCCAGGAGGAGGCGCTTGACGAGCTGGCCGACATCGACCGCAATCCCAACCGGCGGATCCTGGCATGCATTCCCCTGGCCTTGCTCGACGAGGCGGGCAGGGCGGGCGAGGAAGCCCGTGGCGCGCCGATGCAGGCGGCCCGGCTGCGTGCCGGGCGCAAGCGGAGCGCCCTGCTCGACGTCCTGCGCGACGACCGCCATCTCGCCCCATTCATGGAGGTCCCGGCCAAGGAGAACGGTTTCGACATCGAGGGCGTGGCCGTGCAGGGGGAGCGAGTCATGCTCGGGCTGCGCGGCCCGGTCCTGCGCGGCTGGGCCATCATCCTGGAGGTCCGGGTGAAGGTGCGAGGTGACCGGCTGAAGCTCGGCAGACTGGGCCCGGGCGGGCTGCGCTACCGCAAGCACTTCCTGGACCTGGACGGCTGCGGCATCCGTGAGCTGTGCTGGCTGGATGGCGACCTCCTGGTCCTGGCAGGCCCGACCATGGACCTGGACGGCCCGGTCCGGCTGCATCGCTGGGCTCCACCGGGCGGCGAGGCGGCCGAGACCATCACTGGACGGGACGGCTGTCCCGCGGTGCTGGACCTGCCGGCCGGGTCCGGCTGCGATCATGCCGAAGGGGCGACGGTGCTGGAGGGGCCAGACGGGCCGGAACTGCTGGTGGTCTATGATTCACCGGCCGAAGGGCGCCTGTTCGGCGCCCGTGGCGTGCATGCCGATCTGGTGCCCCTGCCCAGGCGCAGCTAGTCCCCGCCGGCCGGCCGGGCTGCCAGCACCAGCGTAGCGTGGCCCATGATCGACCAGCCGGTCCCGTTCTCGACCGGTGGGGTGCCGCCGCCGTCATAGTCGGGCGATTCGCTCGACCAGAGCAGCCGCCAGGCCCGCCCGGCAGGTGGCGCAAGCAGGGGCTCCGGCAGGCTGGCCCGCTCCAGGTCCGCCCCGAGATTGACCAGCATCAGGCGATCGTCGCCCTCCTCGCCGAAGAAGCGCAGGAGGAACGCCTCCGGCCCCAGCACGGCGCCGTCCAGGCCGTGCCTGCCCTGCGCGGCGAACACCGGGTCTTCGTGGCGCAGCCGCAGGAGGTCGCGGTGCAGCGCACAGGTATGGTGGTGGCGCTCCGCTTCCGTCCAATCGAGCTTGCAGCGCTGGAACAGTTCGGGCGAGACAGGGTCGGTCAGCCGGGCCTGCATCTCCGCCGTGGCCACGGCCGGGAACTGGCCGAGGAAGTTCCTCCGGCCCTCCCGCACGCTGGTGGCCAGCTCCGGTCCATGGTCCGCGAAATAGAAGAACGGGGCGGAGGCCGCGAACTCCTGGCCCTGGAACAGCATGGGCGTGGCCGGCAGGAGCAGCATGAGCCCGGTCAGCGCGCGCAGCCGGGCAGGATCGGTGCGCTGGTGCAGGCGCAGGCCGTGGGCGCTGTTGGCGATCTGGTCGTGGTTCTGGGTGAAGCTCACCATCGTCCAAGGCGGCAGGTCCAGGCCGGGCGTGCCGCGCCGCTTGCCCTGCTGCGCATAGCCCTGGCCCTGGAACAGGTAGCCGTGCTTGGCCGCGGAGACGAACTCCTGGGGGCTGCCGCGATGGTCCTGGTAATAGGCCGGGCGGCGTCCGGTCACCGCCACCATGGCCGAATGGTGCAGATCGTCGTTCCACAACGCGTCCAGCCCGAAGCCGCCCTTATCCTGCGGGCGCACCAGCCGGGTCTCCTGCGGCTCGTTCTCACCGATGATCACGATCCGGCGGCCGCCGGCGGCCGCGCGTGCGGTGCGCGCGATCTCGGCGATGATGTGGTCGGCCGAATCGTCCTGCATGCTCTGGGTGGCATCCAGGCGCAGGCCGTCGAAGCAATACTCGCCGATCCAGTAGGCG
>NZ_WUJP01000596.1 GCF_009806515.1 Geminicoccus flavidas
GCGTTGCTCACGAAGAACTCGCGCACCGGCTTGGAGTTCGGGCCGTCGAAATTGATCGCCTCGCCCCACTCATTGTCATGGCGGTCGGTGAAGTAGTCCTTGCTGAACCGGGGCAGGTAGTTGCCGTCCGGACCCAGGTGATTATAGACGACGTCCAGGATCACGCCGATGCCGTGGCCGTGCGCGACATCGATGAAACTGCGCAGCTCGTCCGGCGTGCCATAGAGCCGGGTGGGCGCGAACAGGCCGACCCCGTCATAGCCCCAACCGAACTGACCCGCGAACTCGTTCACCGGCATCATCTCGATGACCGTGATGCCGATGTCGCGCAGGAACGGCAGCTTCTCCTGTGCGGCGCTCCAGTCCCCTCGGCCGTGAAGGTGCCGACATGCAGCTCATAGAGGACCTGGCCTCGGATGCCGGCACCCCGCCACTCGGGATGCCGCCAGTGATAGGTGTGCGGGTCGACCACCTCGGATGGCCCGTGCGGGCCCTCGGGCTGCCGCCGCGACGCTGGATCCGGCAGGAGCTGGCCGCTCCCGTCCAGGCGCAGCCGATAGCGATGGCCCGCCCCGACCCCAGGCAGGAAGCCGGCGAAATAGCCACCCTCCTCGGCCGTGAGCGCCGCCTCCCGGCCATCCGCCAGCACGACCGAGACCTCGGAAGAGGCCGGTGCCCAGACGCGGAACGAGGTCCCACCCCCGCCCGGTTCGGCACCAATTGGCATCCTGCGCCGCAGCACCGGCTCGACCTGGCTCATCACGCTCATCCGGATATCCCAATTGGGCTCAGCCGACGT
>NZ_WUJP01000597.1 GCF_009806515.1 Geminicoccus flavidas
GGTTCAACCCGGGCAGGACGGCCTCGTTCCACCAAGAAAACGGCAGCCGGCCCGGTGGGAACCCGTCGGCCCACAACGGGCTTGCGCAACGGTTGGCCCATAGGTGCTGGAGGTGGCTGATGCCGGAGAACACCTGGTGGAAGCGGGGGATCGTCTACCAGATCTATCCCCGGTCCTTTCAGGATTCGAACGGCGACGGCATCGGCGACCTGGAGGGCATCCGCCGCCGGCTCGACCATCTCGCCTGGCTGGGCGTGGACGCGGTCTGGCTCTCCCCGTTCTATCCCTCGCCCATGGCCGACTTCGGCTACGACGTCGCCGACTATTGCGGGGTCGATCCGATCTTCGGTTCGCTAGGCGACTTCGATCGGCTGGTCGGCGAGGTGCATGGCCGAGGTCTCAAGCTGATCGTCGACTTCGTGCCTAACCACACGTCCGACCAGCATGAATGGTTCAAGGAAAGCCGGTCGTCGCGCGGCAGCCCGAAGCGCGACTGGTACATCTGGCGCGACCCGGCACCGGGCGGCGGTCTGCCCAACAACTGGAACAGCAATTTCGGCGGGCCGGGCTGGACCTTCGACGCGGCGACCGGCCAGTACTACTACCACGCCTTTTTGAAGGAGCAGCCCGACCTCAACTGGCGCAACCCACAAGTCCGGGCGGCGATGCACGACGTGCTGCGCTTCTGGCTGCGCCGGGGCGTGGACGGCTTCCGGGTCGACGTGATCTGGCACCTGATGAAGGACGAGGGCTTCCGCGACAACCCGGTGAACCCCGCCTATCAGGCCGATCAGCCAGACATCAACCGGACCCTGCAGATCCATTCCACCGACCAGCCCGAGGTCCACGGCATCATCGCCGGGATGCGCCGGGTGCTGGAGGAGTTCGACGACCGGGTGCTGATCGGCGAGATCTACCTGCCGCTCGACCGGCTGGTCACCTATTACGGCGAGAACCTCACGGGCGCGCACCTGCCGTTCAACTTCCAGCTCATCCACATGGCTTGGCGTGCCCAGGACATCGCGGCGCTGGTCGAGGAGTACGAGGGCGCCATCCCGCCGGGCGGCTGGCCCAACTGGGTGCTGGGCAACCACGATCAGGCGCGGATCGCCGTGCGGGTCGGCGCGGCGCAGGCGCGGGTCGCCGCCATGCTGCTGCTCACTCTGCGCGGCACGCCAACCATGTATTATGGCGACGAGCTCGGCATCAGCCGGGTGGAGATTCCGCCCGACGCGGTACAGGACCCCTGGGAGCGCAACGAGCCGGGCCTGGGTCTTGGCCGCGACCCGCAGCGCACGCCGATGCAGTGGGATGGCTCGCCGAATGCGGGCTTCACCACCGGCCGGCCCTGGCTGCCGCTGACCCCAGACCACGGCACCCGCAACGTGGCGATGATGCAGGAGGACCCGAGCTCGATCCTGAACCTTTACCGCAGGCTGATCCAGTTGCGGCGACGCCACCTGGCCCTGAGTGTGGGCGACTATGTCGGCGCACATGCCGATGGCCAGGTGTTTGCCTATGAGCGGCGCTTCGGCACGGAGCGCCTCCTGGTCGCCCTCAACTTCGGCCATGCGGCGCAGGCCGTGCCGCTGCCGGAGGGAGTGGCGGGTGCGCGGGTGCTGCTGTCGACCCATGCTTCGGGCGAGCCGGCCATCCATGGCCAGGAACTGGCGCTGCGCCCGGACGAGGGCGTGGTCCTGGCGCTTAGCTGAGGAGGGCGGTGACAACTTTCGCCGGCTGCCCCGGCCTGCCATCGTGGCCAGGCCAACGATCGGGTTCGGAAGGAGCGCAGAATGGCCGGGTTGAACAACAGCATGCTGGAGTGTCTGCCGGCCGGCATCGGCAAGCCGGCCTACGACCGCGGCAAGGTCACCGCCGGCATCGCGCATCTGAGCGTCGGCAACTTCCACCGCGCCCATCAGGCGGTCTATCTCGACCGCTGCCTGGGCATGGAAGGCCAGGAGGGCTGGGGCATCCTCGGCATCGGCATCATCGACAACCCATCAGAGCGGGCTAAGGCGGCGAGCCTCACCCGGCAGGACGGCCTCTACACGCTGAGCGTGTTTCCGCCCGACGGTAAGCCTAGCAGCGAAGTGATCGGCTCGATTGTGGACTATGTGTTCGCGCCCGTCGATCCTGCGCTGGCCCTGGCGCGCTTATGCGATCCCAAGATCCGGATCGTGTCGATGACCATCACCGAGGGCGGCTACAACATCGACGACAAGTCAGGGGCGTTCCGGCTGGATGCACCGGAGATCGTAGCCGACCTGGCCCGGCCCGAGGCACCGGCTACCGTCTTCGGCCTGATCACCGCGGCCCTGGAGCGTCGGCGGAAGGCAGGCGTTCCGCCGTTCACTGTGCTGTCCTGCGACAACCTGCAGAACAATGGCGAGGTGGCGAAGAAGGCGATCCTGGCTTTCGCCGGGGCGCGCAGCCAGGAACTCGCCGACTGGATCGCCGCAAATGTCGCGTTTCCGAGCTGCATGGTCGACCGGATCACGCCCGCCGTGCTGCCCGAGGACGTCCAGCGGCTGAACGCGCTCACCGGGATCGCCGACGAGGCGCCGGTGTTCGCGGAGGACTTCATCCAGTGGGTGGTCGAGGACCACTTCCCTTCAGGCCGGCCGCGGCTGGAAGCGGTCGGCGTGCAGTTCACCGACGACGTGAAGCCTTATGAGCAGATCAAGCTCAGGATGCTGAACTCCTCGCACCTGATGCTCTCCTATCCGGGCCAAGTCGGCGGCTACCGCTTCGTCCACGAGGCGATGGCGGACGAGCGGATCATGGGGCTCCTACGCACCTTCCTGGACAAGGACGTCATCCCGCTGCTCTCCGCACCGGCGGACATGCCGCTCGAGCGCTACCGGGACATCGTGCTGGCCCGCTTCGCCAACCCGGCGATCAACGACCAGAACGCGCGGCTCACCTCGGACAGCACTTCCAAGATCCCGGTGTTCCTGTCCGAGACGATCCGCCAATGCCTGGAAGGGGGACGCGATCATCGCCGCCTGGCCTTCCTCCTGGCCGGCTACGCCCATTATCTCGGCGGGGTCGACGACAAGGGCCAGCGCTTCGAGCCGATCGAGCCGAAGCTGGAGGATGCGGACCGGGCGCTGGCGAGCGATCCGGATCCGGCCGCACCCTTGCGGATCAGCACGCTCCGCTTCCTGGAGCTCGATGCCAATCCCGGCTTCGTCCGGAGCTTCGTCGGCTACCGCAAGGCGATCGCCGACAAGGGCATCCTCCCGGCACTGGCCGACCTCCTGGCCGAGCCCGGCTGACCCGTCAGCGGACCTCGGCCATGATCAGGCGGCGGCCGGCCAGCAGCTTGCCGGTCGCCTCGCGCAGGATCGGCATGCGCGGGTTCTGCTCGTGGCGCGTGACCGCGGCCTCGTCGGCATAGAGCTCGTTCACCATCACCTTGTTGAGGATGGGCGTGCCGTCGCGCTCGATCGGCTTGATCACCTCGAAGCGCAGGCAGCCTTCCTCCTCCTCGAGGGTCAGGCGCGCATGCTCGCTGATGAGCCGGGTGAACTCGGCTTCCTGGCCGTCCAGGGTGTCGAACTCGACGATGATCGCGATCTGCGGCATTGGCGGGGCCTCCCTCGGTCGGTTTCATGTCCACGGGGAGCGTCTGGTCGCAGGCCGTCGGTGCCCCGTTGCCCGCCCTGGCTAGTGCTGCGTGCTGCGCCCGTCCAGGGTCTGCTGGGCATGCCAAGCCATCAGGCCATTGGTGGCACGCTCCAGTTCCAGGCGCAGGCGCTGGACCTCGGCCGGTCCCCTGGCGAGAAGTGCCGAATCGTCCAGGCCGCGCCAGCCGAGCAGCACGTCGAACAGGGCGGTGGCGCCGACATGGGCGGCGCTGGAGCGCAGGGCATGGGCATGGTCGCGCATGGCCGCGACGTCCTTCTGCGCTACCGCCTGCTCGATGCCCTCGACCAGCTCGGTCGCCTCGCTGACGAAGGTGTCGACCAGCTCGTCGATGAAGCCGTCACCCTGGTCCAGCACCGCCAGCCCCTCCAGCTTACGTCGGTCCAGCACCGGGCGGGGATCGCCGGCGGTCGCCAGTGCCACCACCGCGCGGGGCTTCGACAGCTCGGTGACCAATTCGGCGGGCCTGGCCGCGGGCGCGCGGACCGGCTGGGGCGGCGGCACCGCGCGGGCCGGCCTGGGCGACACCGGATCGGCCGCGGATGCGCCGCTGGCACGGTGCTCGGCCACCAACTGGTCGATCTGGTCGAGCAGGGTATCGGTCTCGATCGGCTTCATGGCGTAGCCGGAGAACCCGACCTTGCGGCACTCCTCAATCGTGGCATCGGTCACGTCGGCGGTGAGTGCCACCACCGGCGGCAGGTCGTCCTCGGTGAACTTCAGGAGCTTCAGGGCCTCGATCCCGCCCATGCCCGGCATGTTCAGGTCCATCAGCACGAGATCGAACCGCTCGACCGCAATCCGGTCGACCGCCTCCTGGCCCGAGCCCACGATCACCACCTCGTGCCCGGCACTCTCCAGGATGCGGCGGGCGACCTGCTGGTTGGTCAAATTGTCCTCGGCGATCAGGAGGCGGGCCGGATGCCTGGCGATTGCCGGTTGCTGCCTGGACTCCAGTGCCGGGGCCTGGTGCGGTGCCAGTGCCGCCCGCACCAGGACCGGCAGGTCGTGCTCGATCCCATCGGGTGCCACACTCGCCATGGCGTAGTCCGGCCGCGGGGCGGTCGCGGGCTGCAGCACCACGATGTCGACCTGGACCTCGATCCGCCGGGTCACCAGGTCGAGCAGCTCGACCGCATCCTCTCGGCCGGCCCGGCTCAGCACCAGCAGGCGCCGGCCATGGCCGCGGCGCAGGAGCAGGGCGGCGGTGGCCAGATCGGCGGCCGGCTGAGAGGCGATCCCGGCGCCGCGGATCGCCGCATGGGCGCGCTCGGCCAGATCTCCCTCGCCCAGCACTACCACCGTGCCGTGGCTCGGCAGGGGCGGGAGCGCGTCGGTGGCCACCGGGACCAGCGGCAGGGCGAAGCCGAACCGGGTCCCCTGGCCGGGCGCGCTGGCGACGGCGAGGCGCCCACCCATCAGCTCCACCAGCTCCTTGGCGATGGTGAGGCCGAGCCCGGTGCCGCCATAGACCCGGTTGGTGGTCTCCTCGGCCTGGGTGAAGCTCTCGAAGATTCGTGCCTGCAGCTCCTGCGGGATGCCGATGCCGGTGTCCTCGACGTCGAAGCCCGCGCCCGCCTCGCCGTTCGGCAGCATCACCCGGCTCACCCGGATCGTCACCCCGCCCCGCTCGGTGAACTTCAGGGCGTTGGCGATCAGGTTGGTCAGCACCTGCTGCAGGGCGGACATGTCGCCGGTCAGGCCCGGCGGCACCTGCGGGTCGAGCACCAGGCGCAGCCACAGGCCGCGGGCCTGGGCCTGGGGCTCCAGCATGCCGCGCAGGATGCCCAGCAGCAGGTGGACGTCGAACGGCTTGCGCACCACCACGAACCGGCCGGCCTCGATCTTGGCGGCGTCCAGCACCGCATCGACCAAGCCCAGGATCGTGCCCGACGCGGTACGGATGGTGCCCAACATCTCGCGCCGGTCGTCGTCCTTCTCGTCGCGGCGCAACAGGTCGGACAGACCGATCACCGCGTTGAGCGGGGTGCGGAACTCGTGGCTCATCACCGCGAGGAAGCGGCTCTTCGCCCGGTTGGCATCCTCGGCACGCTGGATCGCCTGCTCCAATTTGCGCAGCAGGACCGAGACGTAGGCGGGCAGCACGACCAGCGCCATGATCAGTGCTATGTCCAACTGGGGAATCTGCTGCCAGTTCTTGTTGAAGAACACCACCAGGCCGAACAGCACCAGCGACATGCCCGCCGAGGCGAACAGATAGGGTCGGCCGAAGCGGAAGCCATGACCGAAGATGATCCAGAGCAGGATCGGGTAGAAGGGCGAGGCGGCCATGCCGCCCACCAGCATCACCGCGTTCACGCCGGTGGTGTCGATCAGCATGCCGAGCAGGCGCCGCACCACGCTGACGCCCGGATGGAGCAGGATGTGACCGAATACCAGGAGCGAGAGGCAGAACGCGCCCAGGCTGATCGACAAACCCTGGACCAGGAAGCGCTCCGACGCCTGCCCCGCGGGGGCCGCGAACAGGATGTAGAGGCCGATCAGCACCGAGAAGCCGATGCGGATCAGCGCCTGCTCATGCTCGGTATCGGGCCGCCCGGCCAGCCGCCGCCTGATCCACGCGACCGGGCCCTGGCGCTGGCGAGGCGGCGGTGTGTCATCCGTCGCCACGTCCAGGCTTCCCGCTGCTGGTTCCACCGGCCAAGGCCGGCCCGACGCCCGCCATGGCGTGCAGCCGCTCGAATTCCTCGGGCGGCATCGGCATGCCGATCAGGTGCCCCTGGATCTGGTCGCAGCCCATCCGCTGCAGGATCTGGCGCTGGCCCGGCGTTTCCACGCCCTCGGCCAGGACGATCAGGCCGAGCGTGCGGGCCAGCTCCACGATCATGTGGACGATCCGCTGCGATTGCTCGTTGGTTTCCAGGTCGAGCACGAACTGCCGGTCGATCTTGAGCCGCTGCACCGGCAGGCGCTGCAGATAGGCCAGCGAGGAATAGCCGGTGCCGAAATCGTCCAAGGACAGCGACAGGCCGAGATCAGATAGGAAGCGCATCGTGCCCATGGCCTGGGCGGTGTTCTCGAACAGCGCGTCCTCAGTGATCTCGATGTCGATCCACCTGGGGTCGATCCCGGTCTCAGCGAGCAACTGGCCGATCTGCCGCTCCACGCCCTTCTCGCGGAACTGGCCGGGGCTGATGTTCACCGACATGGTGAAGCCGCCGATGCCGCGCTCCTGCCAGGCGCGCAACTGGCGGCAGGCCTGCTGCAGCACCCAGTTGGACAAGGGGGCGATCAGCCCGATGTCCTCGGCGACATGGAGGAACTCGCCGGGCCGGACGATGCCGCGGTTGGGATGGTTCCAGCGCACCAGCGCCTCCACTCCGACCACCCGGCCGGTCTGGAGGTCCTGCTGCGGCTGGTAGTGGACGGTGAACTGGCGGGCGGTCAGGGCCTGGCGGAACTCGCGCTCGAGCTGGATCGTCCGCTTGGCGGTGACGTTCATCTCCTCGGCGAAGAACCGCCAGGTGTCGCGGCCGGACTGTTTGGCGCGGTGCATGGCCAGCTCGGCGTTGCGCAGGAGCTGGTCCTGGTCCTGGGCATCGGTCGGCCAGATGGTCACGCCCATGGACGCGCTGACATTGATCTCGCGCTCGTCGATCTGGAACGGCTCGGCGAAGATCTCGCTCAGGCGCCCACACAATTCGGCGGCCTCGTCGGGCCGGCGCAGGCCCGGATGGACCACCAGGAACTCGTCGGAGCGCAGCCGGCCGAGCGTCTCCACCTCCTTCATCCGGCTGCGCAGACGCTGGGCCAAAGCCTGCAGGAGCGCGCTGCCGAACCCATCGCCATAGGCGTTGTTGAAGCTCCTGAACCGGTCGATGTCGATATGGACCAGCGCCATCAGGGCGCCTTCTGCCCGGGTGCGGCCGATCTCCTGGCTGATCCGCTCCAGCATGGCCTGGAAGGAGGGCAGGCCGGTGAGCGCATCGACCCGCACCGCCGGTGCCGCCGCCGACTGACTGCGCAGCGCCTCGTCGACCTCGTGCCACACCGTCAGCACATGGCCCACCTGACCCGCGGCATCGGCGAGCGGCGCACAGGCCAGCAGGACATGGCGGCCCTGGCCGGCGGCACCAATCTGCTCGATCCAGGGCTGAACCGAGCCGTCGCCGGTCTCCAGGATCTTGTCGGCCTGGAGCTGGTGGCGGATCGCGACCTCCTCGCCCAGCACGTCGCGAAGCGTGGGCGGATGGCCGTTCGCGGCGGGCCCCGGTGCGGCCTCGCCCATCAGCCGAAGCCAGGATGGGCTGGCGGCAACGATGCGGCCGGCCGGGTCGGTGGCAAAGGCCGGCATCTCCAGGCGGGCGCACAGGCTGGCTGGGTCCAGGAGGAGGGCGGCGGCACCACCGCTGCCGATCAGGCACTGCTCCAGGTCCGCCGCGCGCTCGGCCAGCAGGCGCTGCTGGCGGCGCATGGTCAGCAGGTTCTTGATCCGGGCGCGGAACTCCAGATGGTCGACCGGGCTCAGGAGGAAGTCGGTGGCACCCGCCTCGAGCGCCCGGTAGCAGTAGTCGCGGTCCTCGTACACGGTGACCACGACGATCGGGATCAGCTCGCAGCCCGGCCGGGTGCGCAGCCGGCGGATCAGCTCCGCACCGTTCATCCCGGGCATGTTGAAGTCGGTGACCACCAGGTCCGGTGCGCTGGAGGCGTCGATCGCGGCCAGGGCGGCGACCGCGGTGCCATAGGCCTGCACCGTCAGGCCTTCCTCCACCGACTGGGCGAGCCTGGTCAGGATGTTGCGGTTGGTGACCCGGTCGTCGATGACGACTA
>NZ_WUJP01000598.1 GCF_009806515.1 Geminicoccus flavidas
TCCTCGCCATCAGCCCTCCCGGCGGCGTCGGGCGACGGCACCCGCCGGCGGCCCGGGCGAGCCTGGGCAGGCGAGGATGCGCACCGGGGACGGTCGGCTGACAGGCAGGACAGGCGCGGACGTCACGAAGCACCCCTTTTCTCGCGCGGTCGATGATGGTGTCGGGCGCAGCCAAGTCAATCCGTAGCTCTGAGGTTGAGCCGGTGATCATAACGTTTCACAAAATGTTGTCATCCGAGTGCACACAAGTCCAGCGCCGGCAGGGTCGATGAGCGAGGCGCGGCGTGACTATCCCAACGGCCCGATTGTCGGCGTGGGCGTGGTGGTGCGGCACGAGGGGCGAGTGCTGCTGATCCGGCGCAGCAAGCCGCCGCGGGCGGGGCAGTGGAGCCTGCCGGGCGGGCGGCAGCATCTGGGTGAGACGGTCGAGGCGGCGGCTCGGCGCGAGGTCATGGAAGAGACTGCGCTGCCCTTGTCGAATTGCCGCCTGCTGACCACGGTCGACCTGATCGAGCATGATGCCGATGGTCAGGTGGCGTGGCACTACACGCTGATCGACTTCGTCGCCGATGCCGAGCACGACCGGGCGATCGCCGGCGACGATGCCGCCGAGGCCGCTTGGTTCACGCTGGAAGAGGCATTGGCGACGGTGAACTGGGAGGAGACCCGGCGCATCCTGCGCATGGCGATGGCCGAGTAAGGTCGGAGGCGGCCGACGAGCCGGCCGCTTGGGGGGCTCAGGCTTCCTCGCGCTCCGTGCCAGCCAGCACGCGGGCCAGGTTGCAGAGCGCGTCCTGGTGCTTGCGGCTCCCGATCGACGAGAAGTTGCGGGCCAGTTCCAGGAGCATGCGCTGCTGCGGCATCAGCTCCTTGTCCTTGGGCTTCGCGTTCTTGTCGGGCTCGACGTCCTCGAAGAAGTAGCTGATGTCGACACCCAGCGCCTGGGCGATCTGGAACAGCCGGCCGGCCGAGATCCGGTTGATGCCGGTCTCGTACTTGTGCGCCTGCTGGTAGGTGACGCCGATCAGCTCCGCCATCTGCTGCTGGGTCAGGCCCAGCATGATCCGGCGCTGGCGGATCCGCATCGAGACATAATGGTCGACGTCGAGTGCCCGGGACCGGCCGCCGGTACCACGAGAGACGACCTTGCTGGTGGCCATCTGATTCATGAAGTGAGATCTCCAGCCGCGTTCGAGACCCCCCGCAATCCGGTTCGTCTCGCGTCCCGATCGATTTCCATAAAATACCAGCTAATTTATGCGAAGCTAGTGCTTCTATAATTTCTCATCAACCATGATAGATGAGCTCTCAAGCCTCGGCAGCGTCACTCCTGGTGATCGCATCCGGCGCCAGTACGCCCAGGACGACTGGTGATCGCATCCGGCGCCAGTACGCCCAGGACGGGGCGGGCCTCCAAGGCCTCCACCGCGACCGCCACTTCACCCCCGGACAGGCACAGGAGCGGCAGGTCGGGCCGCGCGCCCGGCAGGAGGCGGCCCAGCACGTCCCGGCCATCGGCCAGCCGCACCAGCGCGTCGCGCCCGAGCGCCTGGTCCGGCCGCAGCGGCTCGGCTGCCACCAGCAGGAGGTCGCCCGGCCGGTAGCGTGCGCCGTGAACCCCATCCTCCAGAAGCCAGGCCCGGAGCCGGTCCGAGCGCAGCTCCAGGGGCAGGGCGGTCGCATCCAGCGGGCGGGCTAGCCCGCCCGGCCCGATGCGGCCGCCCTGGGCCAGGGTCGGCCGCTTCGGGCTCCGGCCGAACCATAAATATTCCGGGGTGGTGTCGAGCAGTTCCGCGATCCGGTCGACCACTTCCCTGGGCGGCGCGTACTCGTCGCGTTCGTAAGGCCCGATCGCGGTCGGATGCCGGTGGATCAGTCGGGCCAGTTCCACCTGGGACAGACCCTTCGTCATTCGGAGCGCCCGCAGCCGCGTGCCGAAACTGTCGCCCTTCATCCGGCCCACGCCCCGCTCTGCATCGTCCACCTCCGGTTCCAGGATATGGGGTCACGCTAGAGGAAGATACAGGAAAACTATATAACGCCCGAGTTGTTGAATTCCCTCGACACTCCGGATCGGCCATCACGGCACCAGCGAGAGCAGCTCGATGCGCTCGCTCGCTGGCAGGCGGATGCGGATGTCCCGCTCCCAGCGCCGGGCGCCGTCGCTGAACCAGCGCGACAGGGGATGGCCGCTCTGGCCGCCCGCGGTGACGATCCGGATGCCCTCCGGCTCCGCCAGGTCCGCCACCATGCGCAGGCTAGCCGCATGGGTGACGGTCCGCCGTACCAGGCTCGCATCCACCCGGGCGCCGGCCACGTCCACGCTGTAGGGATCGCCTGCCTTGGCGAGTTGCTGGCCGAACCAGGGACCTAGCAGCGGCATGTTGCCCAGCACCGCATGGGCCAGCTCGGCATGCTGCACCTGCCGGAGCGTCCAGGCCGACGGCCGGGCGTCGAACGCGTCCACCAGTGCCCGGTGCGCGTCCGCGAGCGCCAGCCCGGCCATGTGCGCGCAGCCCTCCACCGGCTCGGTTCGCCGGTCGTCGCACCAGCCCGGCCGATTGCGCAGCAGGTTGGCCAGGAAGGCGCCGCGCAGGCTACCCACCAGAGGTGCCGCCGGGCCCAGCTCGTCGGCACGTACCCGCCGGGCGAAATGTTCGGCCCAGGCCAGGAACAGGCCGGCCTGCCAGCTCTCCCCGGCCATCGTGCCGTCCCAGTCCGCCATGGCCGGCAGCAGTGCCGCCAGTTCCGGCGGAAGGCCGGTGGCACTCAGCAGGGTGGGCAGCAACTCGACCGCGAAGCCCGAACGGTGGTCGCGCTGGATGCGGATCAGGTCGTCCCCGTCCAGCACCGGCTCTGCCGCCAGCAGCGCGTCGATCCGCTGGCGCCGCCAGTCCGGCTCCCAGCTCGTGGCGACGAGGTGGGGATAGTCGTCGTCCACAACCCGGTCATTGCCGTTCGCGATGCTACCACTCGTGGGATCGATCCGGGCCGGCAACTCGTCCGGCGGGATCGTGCCGGTCCAGTCGAACCGGCCACTGGCACCGTCCACCGGCATGCTGCCATCGCCATCGCGACGCACCGGCACCGCGCCGGCCACGACCAAGCCGATCCCCCCGGCCGCATCGGCCAGCATGAAGTTCTGCACCGGGTTGCGGTAGTCGCGCAGGATCTGGCGCGCCTCGGCGACGCTCTGCGCATGGGGCAGGCGGAAGCCGGCCCGGATCGTCCGGTCGTCCGGGTCGAGCACGGTCCAGGCGAGGCTCACCACGCTGCCGGCCGGGTGCGGCACGTCCACCAGATCGGAGACTACCGGCCCGTGCCGGGTAGTGCGCACCGATAGGACTTGGTCGGCCTCGCCGGCCACGGCGATCCGCTCGCTGCGCACCGAGAAGGGCCGGCTGCCCTCGGGCGTCAGGTAGGCCGCAGGATCGGCCGGATCGAGCGTCTCGACGAACAGGTCCTGCACGTCGGCACCAGTCGTGGTCAGGCTCCAGGCGAGCTGCCGCGTCCGGCCGATCACCACGAACGGCAGGCCCGGCAAGGTGGCGCCGGTGACCGCTAGGCCCGGCGCCTCCAGATAGGCGAGGTACCAGACCCCGGGCGAACGCAGCTCCAGATGGGGATCGCCGGCCAGCAGCGCGCCGCCGCTCGCACTGCGCCCGGGCGCCACCGCGAAAGCGTTGGAGCCCGTGCCCGGACCGGGCGGTGCCGGCAGGGCCGCCGCCAGATCCGCCAGAAACCGGTCCGGCAGGTGGCTGCCCACGGTCTGCGGCAGGGCCATGCCCGGCCACAGGTCCTGGATCAGCTCGGGTTGCAGCACGCCAAGGAGCCGCTGGCGCAGGATCTCGGCGCTCATGTCGCCGTCCAGGGTCAGCGCCATCATCTTGACCCAGACCGCACTATCCGCCGCAGTCCACGGCTCAGGCCGGTGCCAGAAGATCCAGAACTCCGGGGGCAGGAGCCGGTTGCGGCCCTCGATCCAGTCGTTCACCCCCTGGACATAGGCATCGAGCAGCGCGCGCGTCGCCGGGTCCAGCCCGGCCACCGCCTGCTCGGCCGCCCGGTAGAGCCCCAGCACGCGCAGGTGCCGGTCGACGGGCAAGGCTGCCGGCCCCACCAGCTCGGCCAGCCGGCCCTGGCCGACACGGCGCTGGAACTCCATCTGCCAGAGCCGGTCCTGCGCCTGGACGAAGCCCAGGGCGCGATAGGCGTCCCGCTCGCTGGACGCCCGGATGTGCGGCACGCCGAAGCGGTCGCGCTCGATCGCCACCGGACCGTCCAGCCCGCCCAAGCGGTAGTTGCCGCCCGTGCGCGGCAACGAGCCGATGCCTATGGCCAGCACCAGCAGGATCGTCAGGAGGAGCAGCAGGGCGACGGTGCCGGCCAACAGGCGCAGCGACCGTCGCATCGCTCAGGCCGCCTTGGCCAGAAGATCCTGCCCGATCAGGAAGTCCCGCAGGGTGCCCGGGTCGGTGAAGCGATGGGCGATCCAGCCGCGCGCCGTGGCCGCTGCCACGTTGGCCGGATTGTCGTCGATGAACAGGAGCCGGTCCGGCGCCTTGCCGAGATCGGTCTCGACATGGGCGAAGATGCGCGGGTCCGGCTTGATCAGTCGCAATTCGCCAGAGACGTAGACCTTCGCGAACTGCTCGAAGAACGGGTAGCCCGGGTCGTGGCGTACCAGCGGCAGGGTCTCGACCGACCAGTTGGTCAGCGCCACCAGATGGGTGCCACGGGCCGCCAGCTCGTCCAGGATCTCGACCGTGCCGTGGATCGGGCCCTTGATCATCTCGATCCAGCGCGTCTTCCACGCACGTAGCGGGACGTCCAGATGCGGGTGGAGTGCCAGGAGCTCGGCAATGCCCTCGTCCATCGGCCGGCCGGCATCGAACTTCTCGTTCCACTCTCCGGTCGCCACGTCGGCCAGGAACCGCTCCATCGCGGCCGCGTCGTCGAACATGGTCCGGTAGAGATAGCGCGGGTTCCAGTCGATCAGCACGCCACCCAGGTCGAACACGACCGTCTTCTGGCTGTCATTTCTCGCCAAGCGCTTCGTCCCCGCATGATCGGACCGTCTCGCCGCTACGACCGGCCTGTGACTTCGGCAAGCGGCTTCTCGACGTCCATGCGACGGCACGGCATCTTGCGAAAGCCCCAGTCACCTTTGGACCACACCTGCCAGCCCATGCCGCTCGTCCCGATCGACCGTGCCCGCCATGAGGTCGAGATCGACCTGCGCTACGCCACGGAGCGCAACTTCACCGGAAGACCGGTCTATGCCCGCGCCCTGCCACTCCTGCACCAGGATGCTCTGGCGGCGCTGGAACGTGCCATCGCCCAGGCGAAGATGCTGGGTCTGCGGCTCAAGCTGTTCGACCTCTACCGGCCGCCCGAGGCGCAGTGGAAGCTCTGGGCGCACACGCCCGACCCGGAGTTCCTGGCCGTACCCTGGCGCGGCTCGCCGCATGGCCGGGGGGTGGCGGTCGACCTGACGCTCATGGACAGCGAGGGCAAAGAGCTCGACATGGGCACCGAGTTCGACGCCTTCACCCCGCGCTCCCACCATGGCGATGCCGGCATCTCACCCGAAGCGCAGCGCAACCGCCTGCTCCTCCTGGGGCTCATGACGGGCGCGGGCTTCGACTTCTACCGCTCCGAATGGTGGCACTACCAGTTGTTCGACGCCCGCGCCCGCTACCCGCTGATCGCCGACGGCGCCGCGGCACCCCGGATGATGTGACCCTCGGTGCATCATGGCTTGCCGGGGCGGGGCTTGCCATGGCGGGTTCCGCCGACCTATGGCTGCGGTACCCGCTTGAATGGAGGCGGGTGATGATCTCGGGGCGGGGTGGAAGTCCCCACCGGCGGTGATCGGATCGGTTGCGGCCGATCTGCGAGCCCGCGAGCGCCTTCCGTTCTTTGGCGGCAGGGTCAGCAGATTCCGGTGCGATCCCGGAGCCGACGGTCACAGTCCGGATGCAAGAGATCAGTGGCGAGCAGATGGATCCTTCGGATCCGGACGCCGGCCCTGCGTCTGCCCTGGTCGGTGCATCGGCAGCCATGGGAGCCGCGTTCGTGGACCAGTCCTCTTCCCGCTTCGCCTTCATCCAGTCCTGCTGGCACAAGGAGATCGTCGACCAGTGCCGCGACGGCTTCCTTGCGCGCATGGCCGATGGCGGGGTGCAAGCCGGCTGGATCGACCTGTTCGAGGTGCCGGGCGCCTTCGAGATCCCGCTCCATGCCAAGCTCCTGGCGAAGTCCGGTCGCTACCGGGCCGTGGTCGCGGCCGGCATGGTGGTGGATGGCGGCATCTACCGGCACGAGTTCGTCGCCCAGGCCGTGATCTCCGGGCTTATGCAGGTCCAACTCGAGACCCTGGTGCCGGTGCTCTCGGCCGTCCTCACCCCGCAGCAGTTCCACGAGCACGGCACCCACCACGACTTCTTCTTCCAGCACTTCCGCATCAAGGGGCGCGAGGTGGCCGAGGCCTGCCTGGGCGTCACTGCCGCCCTGGCGAAGCTGCCGGGCTGAGGCAGCGCTACGGCGCTTGAATCCCGCTGCGCGCGCGAGCAGGTTCGCCGTCCACGGCAAGGGCTTGCGATGCGGCGTGGCGGCTTTCTCGCGCTGGGCTACCTCATGGTCGGGCTGGGCTTCGTCGGGATCTTCCTGCCGGTCCTGCCGACCACCCCGTTCCTGATCCTGGCGGCCGGCTGCTTTGCCCGCTCCTCGCCCAGGCTGGAGACGTGGCTCCTGCAGCACCCGCGGTTCGGGCCGCTCCTGCGGCGGTGGCGCGAGCGCGGCGCCATTCCCCGGCGGGCCAAGCTCATGGCCTGCCTGGGCATGACGGCGGGCTTCGCCGTCTTCTGGTTCACCAGCCGCCCCGGCCTGCCGCTGGCGAGCCTGGTCGCCCTGCTGATGCTGACCGGGGCGGCCTACGTGCTGACCCGCCCGAGCTGAGCGGGCCAGCGTTTCAGGGCTGGAAGGGCGTGATCAGCGGCGAGGGCGGCTCGCCCAGCACTTGGTCCGCCAGGAGCCGTGCTGAGCCGGGTCCGAGCGTCAGGCCGCTCGGTCCCAGGCCGTTGCCGACGAACAGGCGGTCGATGCCAGGCAGCGCGCCCAGCAGCGGGTTGCCCGTCAGGCTCATCGGCCGAAAGCCGGTCCGGGTCTCGAGCAGGGTGGCGTTGGCCAGACCCGGGGCCACGCGCAGAGCCTGGCCCAGTACCTCGTGCAGCCCGCCGGCGGTCACACGATGGTCGAAGCCGGAGCCGGTCTCGCGGGTGGCACCCGCCACCACCCGGGAATCGTCGAAGGCCAGGAGGTAGTGGTCGGTGTCGGCCGGCAGCAGCACCGGCCAGGCGGAAGTGTCCACGCCCGGCAGGCGCAGATGCACGATCTGGCCGCGCTGGGATGCCACGGGCAGGTCCACGCCGAAAGGTGCCAGCAGCCGAGCGGCCCACGCGCCCGCGCAGATCACCACCGCATCCGCCTCGATCCGCTCGCCATCGGCGATGATCCCGACCGCCCGGCCACTCTCCACCAGGAGTTCCGCATGGCCGCGCCGCCAGCGGGCACCGTGCCGGGCCGAGGCCCGTTCCAGGGCAGAAGCCAGGAGCCGCCCGTCCAGCCGGGCAGCGCTGCTCACGTGCAGTGCTGAGAGCTGCCGGTCGACCGGCGGGAACAGTTCCTGCACCGTGTCCGGCGCCAGCCGCTCGATGGCGCCGATCTCGGGCGCGGTCTCGGCGCGGCGATGCACCAGCGCTTCGGCCCGATCCAGCACCGCCGGATCCGCCGAAAGCAGCAGGGCGCCGACCTTGCGGTAGCCGAGTTCGGTCTCGCCGTCCTCGGCAAGGGCCGGGACGAGCTCGGCGTAATAGGCGGCCGAGGCCCGTGCCAGCGCGTAATAGGCCGGATCGTGGTCCCTGCGGATCCAGGGGCAGATGATGCCGGCACCGGCCGAGGTCGCCCGGCCCAGGTCGGCACGCTCCACCAAGACGACGTCCGCACCCTTGCGGGCCAGGTGGTAGGCGGTGCCGGCACCCATGATGCCGCCGCCCACGACCGCGATCTTCATGCTGACAACTCCCGTCCGAGCCCGTCACGGCCGTGCCGTGCCTCGGTCCTCCGGCAGCGAACCTGCTGCAGCATAATGGGGTAGTGCCCGCGCGTCGCCGCGCCATGCGGGCGCGGAACATTGTCGCGCAGGCCAGGCTTACCGGCTAGATTGGCAGGATAGTTGGCGCGGAAACGCGTCGCCATTTTAAGTATTGTCGAGAGTTCATGATGTCCTCGGCAGCAGTCGGCGCAGGCAACGAGGCGCCCACGTTCAACCTCGTGCGCTGGTTCGGCCTGGTCAGCGCCTGCGCGATCATCGTGCTGGCCGGCATCGCCGCCTGGTCGATGCAGCGGTTCATGACGGAAAACATCCTGGCCCGCGATGCCGAGACCATGATGCTGTTCATCAACAGCATCGTGCAGGACGAGCAGGCCGAGGGCTATTTCCTGGGCGAGGCACCGGCCAGGGCCGACCGCCATGTCGGCGACTTCTATGCCCATCTGGGCAACATGCCGGGCGTGCTGCGGGCCAATGCCTACAATCTCGATCGGCAGGTCATCTGGTCGACCAACCCCAGCCTAG
The DNA here is from genome assembly GCF_009806515.1 of Geminicoccus flavidas. GTDB lineage: Bacteria > Pseudomonadota > Alphaproteobacteria > Geminicoccales > Geminicoccaceae > Geminicoccus > Geminicoccus flavidus. Next base: position 8,639 of record NZ_WUJP01000598.1, read on the forward strand.
TCGGCCGGGTGGAGACCCACAATGTCGAGCTGGAGCGGGCGCTGGGCGGCCGGCCGGTGGTCGAGAGCGGCTATGCCGGCGCTCACGACAAGCCGGAGCATGCCAGCCTCGCGGAAAATGGCACGTTCTTCGTCGAGAACTATCTGCCAATCTGGTCGCGTTCCGGTGGGCCTAGGGCGATCGGGGTGGTCGAGGTGTACCGCACGCCGGAAGCCCTGGCCCATGCGATCCATCGCGGGCGGCAGATGGTGATCGCGGGCGCGATCGGCGCCGGTCTCGTGCTCTACTGCGCCCTGTTCTGGCTGATCGCCCGCGCGGCACGGCTGATCGAGGCCCAGCAGCGCGAGCTCATCGCGACCCGCACGCTGGCCGCATCCGGCGAGGTCGCTTCCGCCGTGGCGCATGGCTTGCGCAACCCGCTGGCGGCGATCCGCTCGGCCGCGGAACTCTCACTGGACGGCGATCCGGCGGAGCAGCAGCGGCTCCTGCGCGAGATCATCGCCGACACCGACCGGCTGGAAGAGTGGGTGCGTGAGTATCTGCACTATGCCCGGGCCGAGGCGGTCGAGCCGGAGCCGCTGCCCTTGGGGCCGGTCCTGGAGCGGTGCCTGGCGCAGATCGCGGCCCAGTGCCGCCAGCGCGGTATCGAGGTGGTCGCGTGCTTGTCGCCCGACCTGCCGCCCTGTCTGGCCGAGCCTCTGCTGCTCGGCCAGGCGGTGGCGAGCCTGCTCACCAATGCGGTGGAGGCGATGCCGGACGGCGGCCGGCTCTGCGTTGAGGCGCGGCTCAAGGGCGAGATCCACATCCTCGTGCGCGTCATGGACACTGGCCCCGGGATGAGCAGCTCAGAACTGCAGAGCGCGTTCCTGCCCTACTACAGCCGCAAGCCCGGCGGGCTCGGGCTGGGGCTGCCGCTCGCCCGGCAGATCGCCCAGCGCCTGGGCGGCAGCCTGGAACTCATGAGCCTGCCCGGACAGGGCACCGAGGCGCGTCTCTTGCTGCTGGGAGCCGGTTCGTGAACGGTGCCGCCATCCTGATCATCGATGACGAGGAGCGCCTCGCTCGCAACATGGCGAGCTATCTGGAGCGCGAGGGCCATGCCGTGCGCATGGCGTTCAGCGCCGAGCAGGGGCTGGCGGAGGTCGCCGATTTCCGACCCGATCTCGTGCTGCTCGACCTGCGGCTGCCGGGCATGGACGGGATAGAAGCGCTCCGGCGCTTCCGCGAGCTGGACCCGGACCTGCGCGTCGTGATGATGACGGCGCACGGCAACGTCCAGAACGCGGTCGACGCGCTGAAGGCGGGTGCCTACGACTATGTCACCAAGCCCTTGATCCTGCGCGACCTGAAGCGGCTGGTGGACAAGATCTCCAGCGACGACCGGATCGCCAGCACGCTCAGCTACTACCAGCATCGTGAGGCGCGCGGCAGCGGCCTGGACCAGATTGTCGGCGCCTCGTCGGCGGTGCTGCGGCTCAAGGCCGAGATCTCCCGGCTGGCCCAGGGCGAGCGGCAGATGGCAGGTGGGCTGCCGCCGCCGCCAGTCCTGGTGGTGGGGGAGACCGGCACCGGCAAGGAGCTGATCGCGCGAGCGATCCATTTCGAGGGACCGCGTGCCGCCGCACCCTTCATCGAGATCAACTGCGCAGCCCTGCCGGCCGCACTGATCGAGGACGAGCTGTTCGGCCACGAGCGCGGGGCCTTCACTGATGCCAAGGAGCGCAAGCTCGGCTTGGTGGAGGCGGCGGATGGCGGCACCCTGTTCCTGGACGAGATCGGCGACATGGACCTGTCGCTCCAGGCCAAGGTGCTGCGCCTGCTCGAGGACCGTCGGGTGCGCCGGCTGGGCGCGGTGCGCGACCGGGCGATCGATGTCCGGATCGTGGCGGCGACCAACCAGCCGCTGGAGGAGCTGGTGCGCGCCGGGCGGTTCCGCACCGACCTGTATTTCCGCCTGCGGATCGTGGCGCTGAGCGTGCCCAGCCTGCGCGAGCGTGGCAGCGACGTGCAGCTCCTCGCCCGCCACTTCCTGACCCAGGCCAAGGCCCGCTACCGCCGCCCGGAGCTGCATCTGAGCCCCCGGGCGGAGCAGGCGCTGGGCAGCCACCACTGGCCGGGCAATGTCCGCGAGCTGCGCAACGTGATGGAGCACGCGGCCCTGCTGGCGCCGGGCCCCGAGATCGGCCCGGATTTGCTGATCCTCTCCTCGCTCGGCAAGGAGGACGCCCGGGCCACACCGGCCGCCGCGGACGGGTCGATCGGCCTGCCCGAGGCC
>NZ_WUJP01000599.1 GCF_009806515.1 Geminicoccus flavidas
GGCATCGATCTGGAGGCCATGGAGCGCAGCTTCATGCAGCAGGCGCTGGAGCGCACCAACTGGAACGTGACCGCGGCGGCCAAGCTACTGGGGCTGGGCCGCGACGCCCTGCGCTACCGGGTGGAGAAGCTGGCGCTCACCAAGCCCGGCTGATCCACCGGGGCGGCGGGCTGCCGGTGGGTGAGACCACCCGCCGGATTGGGGCATATCACCCACACAGCTCCGCTCCGACGACGATCGGTTCCGGCAAATCCTTGAGCAGGCTCACTGTTTTTCCGGTGGCACGTTGATTGCTCCCGGACATCCAGGAAGCCTTCAGGGAAACACCTCGATGCACGTCTATGCTGGCCTGGGCAGGGCGACTGCCTCCTACTCCCGGATCCGCCCGTTGCCAGCTCCCTCCACCGTGGCGCGACCGGCCCTGGCACGGGGGGGGAGGGCTGTCGCCACGGCGCATGGCGGGCTGCTGATCACCTTCGAGGGCGGGGCAGGGGTCACCGTGTCGATCGGCCCGCGCAAGGTCATCTTCACCTGCCATTTCCCGCTGCGAGCAGGCCAGAAGCTGAGCGGCTACGTCCTGATGCCGCGCACGCCGGAGCGGCCCAGTACCGCAGGCAGCTACCTGGCGAAGGTGACCCGGGTCAGGCCGGCGGGCGGGAACTCGTTCGAGGTGACGGCGCGCTTCCTGTGGCCCAGGGCCGAGTCCTGAGCGGGTGCTGCCGCATGTCGACCCTGCCCGGCCACCGTCTCACTCGCCGGCGGCCGCGCCTTCGCGGCGCGGGTCGACGCCGCTCTCCAGCCCAGTGGGGCCAAGCCGGATCGCGTGCAGCCCGCTGTTCAGCGGCTTGACCTGGACCTCCTGGCCGCGCGCCCGCAGTGCCGCCTCGAACGCCGCCGCCTCGGTACCGGCCTCCAGCTCGACCGGGCCGTTGCGGCTGAGCACATGGCCCATCGCCACCGCCGCCTGCGGATCCATGCCCCAGTCCAGGATCGCTACCAGGGCCTGGGCAACATAGCCGATGATCTGGCTGCCGCCGGGCGAGCCGATCAGCAGGATCGGCGCGCCGGCCCGGTCGAACACGATGGTAGGCGCCATCGAGCTGCGCGGCCGCTTGCCCGGCTCCAGCCGGTTGGCGACCGGCCGGCCGTTCTCCTCGGGCGCAAAGGCGAAGTCGGTCAGCTCGTTGTTGAGCAGGAAGCCACCGGCCATCAGCCGGCTGCCGAAGCCGCTCTCGATCGTGGTCGTCATCGACACGGCGTTGCCGGCAGCGTCGACCACCACGAGCTGCGAGGTGCCGGGCAGCTTGTCGCTCTCGTCGGGTGCGAGGAGCGTGGCCTCGCGCCAGGGCGGGTTGCCGGCTTCGGCCTTGGCCATCGAGCGGTCCAGCGCGATCCCCTGCGCGCGGGCGGTCAGGTAGGCCTGGTCGAGCAGGCCGCGTACGGGAACCCGGATGAAGTCGCTGTCGGCGAGGTAGAGGTTGCGGTCGGCGAAGGCGAGCTTGGAGGCTTCCACCAGCACCTGCATGCCATCGGCGGTCGGCCTCAGCCCGGCCATGTCGAAATGCTCGAGCAGGCCCAGGATCTGCAGCACGGCGATGCCGCCGGAACTGGGCGGGCCCATGCCGCACACCCGGTACACGCGGTAGGGCCGGCAGACCGGGTCGCGCAGGACCACCCGGTAGTCGGCCAGATCCTGCATGGTCAAGGTCGCGGGGTTGCGGGCGGCCCCGGCGACCGCCGCCACGATCTCCTGGCCG
>NZ_WUJP01001143.1 GCF_009806515.1 Geminicoccus flavidas
CTGCGCCAGGTCCTCACGCCGCCCGCCGATTTCGCCGGAGAGGTCGTCGACGAGATCTACGTCCATGCCTGGCGCTGGACGAGCCTGATCGGCTTCAACCTGAATCGGCGCCTGGGGGTGCGGATCATGCGTGTGACCGGCGTGTCCGGCCGCAACCTGACCCTGGGCCTCCGGCAGGTCTGGCCGCCGCCGACCGCCTCGGGCGGCGACGTGTTCCGCGTCGCTGGGGCCGGGCCGTTCCAGGCCTTCCCGGAGAACAGCTTCGCGGCGTTCGGCCGTGACGTCGTGGCGGGCAAGACGCTGACGATCACTCCCTCCAACCTCAGCTCGCGGACCTCGCCCACGCTCGCCGAGTTCGAGCGGGCTGTGCCGATCATGCCGTATGGCCGGCTGACGATTGATCCGCCAATCGAGATGGCGGCGCATTACCGCTACATCGTCGAGATCATGGCGGAGGACGGCGCCTGCTACGCCATGCAGCTGCAGAAGAACCCGCACCGCTACTTCAACCTCTACCGGAAGAGATCGGACGGCACCTA
>NZ_WUJP01001144.1 GCF_009806515.1 Geminicoccus flavidas
TTGAGTTCAAACTGGATGCCGTTGATTTCCTCCGTCTTCCATCCCCTCAGTGAAAACAAGTCATCGTAGAGCGAACTGCATCTGTTGGCGCGGATGTAGAAGTGCGTGCAATGCTTCTCTATCTCACTGACAATTTCCTTCGAGCACGAACCACAGTCGGCTCTGAAGCGATTCACACGGATGCTGTTGGCTTCCAGTAGGGCAAAGAATCTCTTGTGGGTCTCAGCCTGATAAAAGCGCACATTTGTGTTGCCATCGCTGTTCTCGACATAGACAATCATGTCACCGATGACATATACGCCAGGTCTGTAGCCGAGGAACTTCTTGTATGTCGGTTTTGCATCATACTTCTCTGTTTCAAGGAACTGATGGTCGAAATCAACATCGTAGGTTTCCACCTCATTCAGTTCACCAGTGGAAACCAAGGCTTTTATAAGCAAGGCGTTGAGCTTGTCTGCCGTATTGAAATCATAGGTCTTGCCCTTATCGGAAGTATATGAGATGTTTTCCTGTGTCAGTTCCTTGATGGC
>NZ_WUJP01001145.1 GCF_009806515.1 Geminicoccus flavidas
CTAGGTTCTGTCGCCAAAGCTGGTGAACGGCTGACGTGACCGCATCTGGGCAGGGTGACGATACGCACCCTGCTGACGGACGTGATGTGGACCCGGCTTGAGCCCCTGTTGCCGCCGCAGAAGCCCAGGACCGGGCGGCCCTCGATTGACCATCGCAGGTTCATCGAGGCCGTGCTCTGGCTGGCTCGCACCGGCTCGCCCTGGCGGGATCTGCCGGCCGAGCTGATGAACTGGCGCACCGCCTGGCGGCGTCTCCAGCGATGGACCCAGGCGGGCATCTGGAGCCGCATCCTGGGTGGCTTACGTGGCCTGGCAGCGGACGCTGGCTGGCAGCTGCACATGCTGGACAGCACCGTCATCCGTGCTCATGCGCATGCGGCAGGGGCACGTCGCTCGGCAGGCGAGCAGGCACTTGGCCGCTCCCGCGGCGGCTTCTCGACCAAGCTGCATCTTCGCGCCAACGCCCATGGCCGGCCGGTAGCGCTGCACCTGACGGGTGGCGAGCGTCATG
>NZ_WUJP01001146.1 GCF_009806515.1 Geminicoccus flavidas
ACGAAGGCGAGGTAGTGGGCGGCGAGTTTGTCGTATCTCGTCGCCACCCGGCGGAACTGCTTGAGCTTGCCTGCCAGACGCTCGACCAGATTGCGTTGCCGGTAGGTCGGGCGGTCGAAGTCGAGGTTGTGTGGCTGGTCCACCCGGTTTGGGATGATCGGAGCGATCTGCTTGCGCCGCAGGGCGTCGAGCAGCCAAGCAGCCGAATAGGCCTTGTCGGCGATCACGGCGGCCGGCTTCCAGCGCGGCCGGCCGCGCCGGCCGGTGCGCAAGGCTGCCTGTTCGAACAATGGCGCCACGCCCAGCAGGTCGTGTCGTTCGCCACCGGGTCAGGTGCAGCGCCACTGGCCGCCCATGAGCATCGGCGCGCAGATGCAGCCCTCCAGGTCCTCCTGGACCTGGATCCATTGGATGCCGGATGAATGGCCGTCTGGCCATTCATGGTCGAGAAGTCACCGCGGGACCGGCCAAGTGCCTGCGCACTCGCCGACCGGCGTGCACCTGCGGCAC
>NZ_WUJP01001147.1 GCF_009806515.1 Geminicoccus flavidas
GTTCAGGCGGTGCCAGAAGCGCTGCACCACCAAATACCCGCCGTGCAGGGCGCCCCAGATTACGAAGGTCCACCCCGCCCCGTGCCAGATGCCGCCCAAAAGCATGGTGACGAACAGGGCCAGCAGCTCGCGCGGGAAGCCGTGCCGGTTGCCGCCCAGCGGGATGTAGAGATAGTCGCGCAGGAAGCGCGACAGGGTGATGTGCCAGCGACGCCAGAAGTCGCCAATCGAGTTGGCGCGATAGGGTCGGTCGAAGTTCTGCGGGAAGCGCACGCCGATCAAGAAGCCCAGGCCGATCGCCATGTCGGCATAGCCCGAAAAGTCGAAGAACAGCTGCAGCGCATAGGCGAGCGTGCCGGCCCAAGCCTCCAGCGTGCTGACCGGCAGGCCCTGGTCGGCGGCGGCGAACACTGCATCGGCGACCGGCGCGATGTTGTCCGCGATCAGCACCTTCTTGGCCAGGCCCAGCACGAAATAGGCGATCCCGGTGTTGACCGACTGGATGTC
>NZ_WUJP01001148.1 GCF_009806515.1 Geminicoccus flavidas
CCAGATCGACCGTCTCGATCCGCAACGGCTCGCCCGCCGCAAACGCCACCGCCGCCTGTACCTTCATCGCGCAGCCTCCCTTTGGCATGGCGCCGGCCCGGTCCTGGGGTCCCGGCACGGCCGATCATCGCCGAACCCCGGCGATTGCGGAACCATGCCCGACGGGGTAGCATTCACTGATGGCTGACTCCACGAGGATTCGACCCGCCGGTAATCATCGGCAATAGTGGCGATCTTCGTGAAGAATGTCCGCTGACTTGCAAAAGGGAGTGCCTGATGAATTGGGAAACCCCGGTCCTGATCGAGCTGCGGGTCGGTCTGGAGGTCACGAGCTACGAATCGGCCGACATCGACCTGCCGGACGACAGCGTCGACTGAGCGATGACCACGCCGGCCGGGGGCCGGCGTGGCATCTTCACGCATCTGCCATGCGACTCGACCTGTGAGCACGCCCGAGCCCTTGGCGCCGCCGGTGGGTCTGCTGGCCGAGCTGACCCATCGCT
>NZ_WUJP01000632.1 GCF_009806515.1 Geminicoccus flavidas
GCGCCGCCAGCCCACCGCTTGCCATGCCTTTGGCCAACCAGACCCTCGGAGCAGCTCCTCGCAGGGTGGTGTAAAACCGTTCGACTGTCGGCAGCCTTGGGATCAGGCAATGCGGCAGGCCAGGCCGGATGATCGGGCGGAGTCGGATGGGCACCATCCCGACAACGGACCTCCGCGACGGACTGTCGATCCGACAAGCTCGCGGGTCCCGTCATCCGATGGTCAGGTCTAACCTTGGGGCGGCGGAGCCGTGCTGGCGCGCAGCACGAGCGGCGCGTCGAGAACCAGGTGCTCCACCGGCTGCTCGACGCGCTCACCGCGGCCGGCCAGGCGGGTGAGCAGCCGATCGGCGGCGACGTGGCCCATCTCGTGGGCGGGATTAAGCACGGCGCTGAGCGGCGGGTGGCAGAGCGCATACCAGTCCTGGTCGTCGAACCCGACGAGCGAGATCTCGTCCGGAATGCGCAGGCCGGCCCGGCGCAGCCCGACCAGCACGCCCTGGGTCATCATGTTGTTGGTGGCGAACAGCGCGGTCGGGCGAGGGGCCAGCTCCAGGAGGCGATCCACGGCGCGCTCACCGCCTTCGGCCAGAAGGTCGGCGCGTAGCACCAACGCCTCGTCATAGGCGATGCCGTGGCGGCCGAGTGCGCGCCTGTAGCCTTCCAGCCGGTGCCGGTCGAACGTGGCATCCATGGGGCCGGTGACGATCGCGATCCGCCGGTGGCCGAGTTCCAGCAGATGGCCCACCACCGCCTCGGCCGTGGCGAGGTTGTCGATCGTGACGGTGTCGGCCTCCAGCCCCGGCACGTCGGAATCGACCAGGACCACCTGCACGCCGCGCTCCTGGGCCTCGCGGAAATGCTCGGCACTCGCCGCGGAGGTCGCCGCGATCAGCCCGTCGATCTGCTTTTCCACGAGCACGCGGACCAGCGCGCGCTCGCGCTCCAGCGAATTGTCGGTATTGCCCAGGATCACGCTGTAGCCGGTCTGGGACAGGCGCGCTTCCACGCCGCTGGCGATCCCGCCGAAGAACGGGTTGGCGACATCGGCGAGCAGGAGGCCGATCGTGAAGCTCTGGCGGCTGCGCAGGCTGGCGGCGATCGAGTTCACCACGTAGCCCAGCCGCAGCGCGGTCTGGCGGACCCGCTCCGCGGTGGCCGGGGTGGAGCCGCTCTCGATTCCGGCCAGCACCCGCGACACCGTCGCCTTGGACACGCCGGCCGCCTTGGCCACGTCCTCCATGGTCGGCCGCTTGCGCCACTCCATCGCACGCTTTCCTTTTCATCCGCCACGCCCGTTCCGGCAAGCGGTTCGGCTACCAGCATATCGCGGCTGATGGCGCGGATCATCCGGAATGAAATCGGTTTAGTAAATCGGTTCCAGGCATGTGCCCGATCATGTCGTGTTCTGGGCGAACTGCACCGGCGGGGTCTGGCAGGTATGGGAAGCCCGGGCGGATGAAGCCGTAGGTGATCGCCTGGGCGAAGTGCCAACCTGGTGCGTTAAGATCATACCGATCAACAGCCCTGGCCGCGCGGAGGCCGTCCCATCCTTGTTACCCGGGCCAGGGATCAATTCGTGGGCGCGTGCTGAAGCTGCGCTGATGCTCGCCGGTATGCAGCGGCGCCCGATCTCGAGGCGGCATGGTGCCGGCAGAGCCGAAGCTGGAAGCCTCTTGTTTCCAAGTGCGACCGCGGCCGAGCGGGACCGCTCGCGGTGGAGGGGGCGGCAAGCTGCGTACCGGATACGACCGCAGCAATGTCGGGTGGCGCGCGGCCGGATGTGGGCGTGCCGGTTGCACCTCAAGATAGCCCAGGCGCTGCAAGGGGTGCGTCGCGCGCTGCTTGAAGATAGTGGTCCATCTTGCTGCGGTGTCCCGAGCCAAACGCGCCTCGCCAGCCGACCGATCACCTTCGGCTTTCGCCGGGCCCGGATCGTCGACGCCGTCGACCGCGCCGCTGAGCCGCGGACCTACTGGGCTTCACCATGATCCCCGGGGGCGGCCATCGACGGTGGGTACCTCGCGACTTCGTGACCGCTGCGCAACTTCCTGATCCAGTTGTCCGCACCGGTACCCTGATTGGCGCCTCGGAGATGCGGTTGGCGGAACGTTCGTGGTGCAGCGCGCCGCGATGGCGGGGTCGGGGCCCGGCCTTCTCAGGTCAACACCTTCGCCCTGTGGCCGGTCTTGCTTTGCTGGGCGCTCAGATGGTGCATGCACCGCTAGGAGCCGCGACTCGGCATGGCGGGTGCCAGACGGCAGTCGCTGGTGTGCAGTAAGGCCCCCTGATCTCCGCGCGCGGCCTGAGCCGCCATTCTGCGGTGCTGGCCCTGGACGATGTCGAACTGCACGTCCATGCCGGCCTAGTCGGCAGCCGGCGAGCGGGCGTCTGGCCGGCTTCTGGCCCACCTGATCCGGCACTGATCGGCAGGTCGCGCTGACGGGCCGGGGCATCGCGCCTAGACTGGCGGCATCTTCCCTTCCTGGAGACCGGTCTCTTGGCTGATTCCGCTTCCCTCGGCGACGCGACCCTGAGTCTGCATGGCGGTGCGGAGGACCGCCGGGTGGGTGCCCCCGCGGCACCGCCCCCGGTGCTGTCCACCAGCTTCTTCACCCATCCGAACGCGGTCGGGTTCGCGGCCGCCGAGATCGACGCGGCGACGCCGCATTTCTACACGCGCTGGAGCAACCCGACCCTGCAGCTCCTGGAAACGCGGTTGGCCGCGCTGGAAGGCGGCGAGGCGGCGGTGAGCTTTGCGAGCGGCATGGCGGCGGTCACCGCCCTGTTCCTCGACCGGCTGCGGGCGGGCGACCACCTGATCCTGTCCGAGGTCTGCTATGCCGGCGTGGCGGAGCTGGCCCATGCCCAGCTGGCCGGGCTCGGGATCAGGGCGAGCTTCGTCGATACGTCGGACCTGGACGCGGTGGCGGCGGCGTTCCGGCCGGACACCAAGCTGGTTCATGTCGAGACCCCGGCGAATCCCACCCTGCGCATCACCGACATCGCCGCCGTGGCGGAGCTGGCCCGCGCGCGGGGCGTGCCGCTTTCGGTCGACAGCACGATCGCGACCCCGCTCGGCACCCGGCCGCTGCCGCTGGGCGCGGACTATGTCATCCACTCGCTGACCAAATATTTGTGCGGCCATGGCGATGCGCTGGGCGGTGCCGTGATCACCAGTGCCGAACGTGCCATGTCCCTGCGCAAGGAGAGCCTGATCCATCTGGGCGGCTCGCTCTCGCCGTTCGCGGCCTGGCTGATCATGCGCGGCATGGAGACCCTGGCGCCGCGGATGGCCCTGCACGAGAGCAATGCCCGCAGGCTCGAGGCCTGGCTGGCGGAGCATCCCAAGGTCGCTCGGGTGCTCTGGCCGGGCTCGCCCCGGCACCCGCAGCACGAGCTCGCCAGGCGGCAGATGCGCAACTTCTCCAGCCTCCTGTCCTTCACCCTGAAGGAGGACAATGCCCGAATGGCGCGCCAGGTGGCGGAGCGGCTGCGGGTGATCTCGCCGGCCGTGTCGCTCGGCAAGACCAAGAGCCTGCTGTTCTACATTCCGACGGATGACATCATCAGCGCGTCCTGGCAGATGGGCGAGGCGGCGGCGGGCCGATACCGGGCGCTGGCCGGGGAAGGCGTGTTCCGCTTCTCGGTGGGGCTGGAGGACGCGGACGACCTGATCGCCGACCTGGACCAGGCCCTGGCCTGAGCCGCCGGCGCGGCGGCGGCCGCGAATGGCAGCCATGCGCACGGCACGCGCAGCCAGGAGTTGCGGCGTGCCGTGGCCTGCCGGCACAGCCGGAGCGGGTGGCCAATCTCCGGGCCACCCATCCGAGTGGATCCGAGCATGACCCGTGCGGATTGTCCGGCCGCCGCCCGCACCGGGACATCGGCTGCCTACTTCTTCGTGGCGCTGTCCATCTGCGCTGCCATCCTGAACAGCACCACGCCCTCCACCCTCTATGCCGTCTACCAGGCGCGCTGGCAGTTCGGCGCCACGACGCTGGCCGCGATCTTTGCGATCTACTCGGTGGGTACGCTCGCGGCCCTGCTGATCCTGGGCCGCCTGTCCGACCGGCTGCCCGACCGGAGGCTGGTGATTGTCCCGGCCCTGCTGGTCTGCGCCGCGGGGGCCACGATGTTCGCCCTGGCCGACAGCGTCTTCTACCTGTTCGTCGGCCGGCTGCTGGCCGGTGCCGGCACCGGTGCCGTGGTCGGCGCCGCCAATGCCGCCATGGTCGAGCTCGATCGGCGCCAGGACCGGGTGCGTGCCGCCGTCATGGCCTCGGTCGCGTTCACCGCGGGCGCGTCGCTGGGGCCGATCATCAGTGCCGCCGCCCTGCAGCTCGGCTGGTGGCCCACCCAGCTGCCGTTTGCCCTGCTGGCCTGCCTGTCGCTCATGACTACCCTGGCCCTAGTGGCGCTGCCCTGGCCGGCCACGGCACGCGAGCCTGCCACCAGCGTCGCCAACTGGCCGGAGCGCACCGGCGGCGTGCTGCCGACCCTGCGCGCGATCCGCGTGCCGTTCGTCGCCGCGGCGACCGCGCTGATCCTGGCCTGGTCGATTGGCTCGACCTTCATGGCGCTGGGCCCGACCTTCACCGCTCGGCTGTTCGACCTGAACCATCCGGCCGTCGGCGCCTTCACCGTGGCGGGCTTTCAGCTCGTGGCCGGCATCGTCCAGTTCATCTGCCGGCAGCGGGATCCGGCCAAGTGCATGGTCCGGGGTGCCGTGCTGGTGGTGGCGGCGCTGCTGGCCTGCACGGCAGGCGCCTGGATCGGCCTGCCGCTCCTGTTTGTCGGCGGCGTGCTGGCAGCCGGGGTCGGCTATGGCGCCGCGTTCGTGGGGGCGGCCGGCACGGTGAACCTGGTGGCTCCGCCCGACCAGCGCGCGACCTTCGTGTCCCTGTTCTACGTGGCCGGCTATTTCGGCAACACCATCCCCCTGGTGGCGCTGGGTGTGGTCGCCGATGGGGTGGGGCTGCTAGGCGGCCTGATCTTCCTCGCGGCGGCAGCGGTCGCTTTGATCCTGCCCCTCCTGGCCTTGGCACGCCGGCTGCGGGCGAGACGGGATTGACGCGACATGGACAAACTATTGCCAAACTGACATGAACGCCGGAGCACCGATCAAAAGCGGGCAGGCAAGTGACGGTCGTGAAGGGCTCGATGCAGGATGACGTGCTGGAGGGCACGGAGGAGCGTGACCTGATCTTCGCCCATGGCGGGCACGACCAGGTGGGGCCGGGGCGGTGACGATGTCATCGACCTCGGGCCCGGCGACGATTTCGGGCGCGGCGGCGATGGCAACGACCTGATCAGCGAGTTCGAGGGCGACGACCTGCTGGTGGGCGGTGCCGCGGCCGACATCCTGCGCGGCGGCCTGGGCAACGACACGCTGCAGGGTGGGGACGGCGCCGACACGCTGCAGGGCGGCGATGGCGACGATGCCCTGTCGGGCCAGGACGGCCATGACCTGCTGCAGGGCGGGGAGGGTGACGACACGCTGCATGGCGACGCCGGCGACGACCGGATGCAGGGGGGCGGGCAACGACCTGCTCCATGGCGGCCTCGGCAGTGACACGATCTTCGGCCAGGACGGGGACGACCGCATCTTCGCGCAGGCCGAGGAGTACGAGGTCGCGGCCGAGGCGAGCACTTTCTGTCCGGAGGTGCCGGCGACGATTTCATCGCGGCCCCCTACACGAAGAGCACCATCCATGACGGCAAGGGCGACGACGAGATCCTGCTCGGCCTGGGGGACATCTACCTGCCGTCCTTTCCTGGGATGATCGTGGATGGCGGCGATGGCGACGACCGGATGCAGGGCGGCTATGGCAATGATGTGGTCCGCGGCGGCACCGGCGACGACTATATCGACATCAAGGACGGCGACGACCGGGTCTCGGGCGGGCTCGGCGACGACATCATCTGGGGCCGGAGCGGCGACGACGTGCTCGACGTCAACATGGGCGACGACCGGCTGGTGGGCGGGAACGGCCATGACCTGCTCACCGGCGGCAGCGGCAACGACCTGTTCGCCGTCTACTTCAGCGACTGGTTCCTCACGGACCGGGAAACGAGGGTCCACCAGGCGGACGACCTGATCCTGGACTTCGCCCGCGGGCAGGACCGGCCGCAGATCACCTTCTCTGCTGAGGGCCACCCTGCCACCGGCGAGGGCGGCGGCGAAGCGGTCGTGCGCTTCCGGGACCTCGACACGGATGGCAGCGGCGTGCTGGACGGCGGCGACGCGGCAGTGTCCATCCATGCGGTCAGCCATGACGGCGAGACCAGGACGTCGCTGGTGATCGATGTCGCGAAGCTGCCCTACCAGTCCCTGGTCGCCACGCACGGCACGATCACCCTGTTCGGGGTCACCGCACTCGGTGCTGCGGACATCGATGCGACGACGCCGATGAGCGCCTTTCACCCGGCTGCATGAGACTGCCAGCCCGGCGGCCGCTCCGCCGCCGGGCTGCGCTTAAGCCCTCAGCCTCAGCCCTTGATGAACCCCAGCAGGTCCGCGTTGATCACCTCGGCATGGGTCGTGCACATGCCGTGCGGGAAGCCGTCATAGGACTTGAGCGTGCCGTTCTTCAGCAGCTTCACCGACAAGGGTGCCGAATCCTCGTAGGGCACGATCTGGTCATCCGTCCCGTGCATGACCAGGACCGGCACCTCGATCTTCCGCAGGTCCTCGGTGAAGTCGGTCTCGGAGAAGGCCTTGATGCAGTCGTAATGGGCCTTGGCACCGCCCATCATGCCCTGGCGCCACCAGTTGTCGATGACACCCTGCGAGACCTTAGCACCTTCCCGGTTGAAGCCGTAGAAGGGGCCGGCCGGGATATCGACATAGAACTGGGCGCGGTTGGCGGCGAGTGCTGAACGGAAGCCGTCGAACACCTCGATCGGCAGGCCGCCCGGATTCTTCTCGGACTTGACCATGACCGGCGGCACTGCGCCGATCAGCACGGCCTTGGCCACCCGGCCGGGCTCCGTGCGGGCGACATAGTGCGCGACCTCGCCGCCGCCCGTGGAATGGCCGACATGGACCGCGTTCCTCAGGTCCAGGGCGGCGACCAGCTCGGCCACGTCGGCGGCATAGGTGTCCATCTCGTTGCCGGTATCGGTCTGGCTGGAGCGTCCGTGGCCACGCCGGTCGTGCGCGATCACCCGGTAACCCTTGTCCAGGAAGAACAGCATCTGGCTGTCCCAGTCGTCCGCGCTGAGCGGCCAACCGTGGTGGAACATGATCGGCTGCGCGTCCTTGGGCCCCCAGTCCTTATAGAAGATCTCGGTGCCGTCCCTGATGGTGATCGTGCTCATCGGTCGATCCTTTCCTCAAGCGGGAAGTGCGATGCCATTCCGGAAGCGAATGCACAGTGCAGACTTGCAAGATTTAGTGTTGGAAGGAACCGACAAAAACCGATGGGTCGGTGGGATTACGTCCGGCGGGCGCTGCGGCCGAGGCTCATCGCGCGTCTGCCCGCGCGTGTGCGAACTCGGGTGCGGCCACGCCCGCGTCCTCCGCTGCCGTCAGCCAGACGAGTTCAGTGCCGGCCAGGCGGGCCTGCAGGGTAGCGGGTGGCGGGACGTCGCACACGATCGTGTCGACCTGCTCGAACCGGCATACTCGCACCCTGGCCCTGGCACCCAGTTTGCTGCCGTCGGCCGCGACGACCGTGCGGGCGGCGGCATCGATCATCGCCCGCGCGATCCGGGCCTCGTCCAGGTCGAAATCCATGAAGCCGTCGGCGGCATCGATCGCCCCGATCGACAGGATCGCCACATCGGCGCGGAACTGCTCGATCAGCGCCAGGGCTTCGGGACCGACGGCCGCGCCGATATCGGCCCGGAACGCGCCGCCGGCAAGATAGACGCGGTGCTCGCGCCGCCCGAGGAGGGTCCGGGCGATCTCCAGCGCGTTGGTGACGACCGTGAGCCCTCGCCGCTCCAGCAGGGCCTCAGCCACGAAGGTGGTGGTCGAGCCGCCGTCCAGCATCACCGTCTGGCCGTCCTGGATCTGCCCGGCCACCGCCCGGCCGATCCGGCGCTTGATCTCGGTGCGCTCACTCAGGCGCCGCGAGAACGGCGGTTCGGCCTGCGCCAGCGGCAGTGCCACGGCACCATGCGCGCGCACCAGCCGGCCTTCCTCCACCAGCGCCCTAGTGTGACGGCGCACGGTCTCGTCCGACACGTTCAGGTGCTGGGCCAGCTCGCTGATCGTGCAGCGGCCACGCTCGCGAAGTGTGGTCATGATCGCGGTCTGCCATTTGGTGGGGAACATGCGCCGGCCTCGTTGCGTCCGGCGCGGAAGCTGGGGCGCTGTCCTCGCGAAATCAACAAAACTGTGGTTTTCCTGTTGACCCAGGCGCCTTTGCGGGCGGACAGTTCCGGGAAAGACCGAATGACGGACGGGTGCCAGGCCCGCCACGTCCAGCGGCTCGATAAAGGGGAGGGAGAAGCTATGCTGAAGCATCTCTTGCTGTCCGCTGGCGTGGCGTTGCCGATGGTGCTCGTCGGTGGCCATGCCGGCGCGGTCGAATCGAACGACCCGATCAAGCTCACCCTGCACGACTGGACGGGCCAGCACATCACCACCCGGATCATGGGCTCGGTGCTCGAGAAGGCCGGCTACAATGTCGAATATGTCCAGGCCGACTATCTGGCGCAGTTCGCCGGATTGAAGACTGGGGACCTCCATGTCGCCATGGAGATCTGGGAGACCACCGGCCGCGAGGCGATGGACGAGGCCACCGAGACGGGCCAGGTCGAGAATCTCGGCGAAACCGGGATGCAGGCGATCGAGGAGTGGTGGTACCCGGCCTATGTGAAGGAGCAGTGCCCGGGCCTGCCGGATTGGGAGGCGCTGGCCGACTGTGCCGAACTGTTCTCGACCGCCGAGACCGCCCCGGACGGGCGCTATCTGGGTGGGCCGGTGACCTGGGGCGGGTTCGACGAGGAGCGGGTCGAGGCCCTGGAGCTGCCCTTCGTCGTGGTCCATGCCGGGACCGACGCGGCCCTGTTCGCCGAACTGGAGAGCGCTTACCAGCGCAAGGCGCCGATCCTGCTCTGGATTTATGCGCCGCATTGGGCGCCCATCAAGTACGAGGGCGAGTGGGTGGCGTTCCCGCCCTACGAGCCCGCCTGCTACGAGGATTCCGCCTGGGGCGGCAATCCCGACCTCACCCATGACTGCGCCAAGCCGCGCGGGCCCATCTGGAAGGTCGCCTGGCACGGCGTGGCTGAGAAGTGGCCGGGCGCGCACAAGGCGATCCAGGCCTTCCATGTCGAGAACGACGAGATGGGCCGGATGATCGGGGCGGTCGACCTGGACGGCAGGCCGATCGAGGCGGTGGTCGAGGAGTGGGTCTCGGCCAACGAGAGTCGCTGGAAGCCCTGGATCGGCCAGTAGGACCGGCCATGGCGGCCGCCCGCCCGGTCAAGCTCGCAGCAAGCGGCATCTGGAAGCTGTTCGCTGCCGATGGTGCGGCCCTGGACCGGCTGGGGCCGCATCCCGACGACACGGCACTGGAGCGGGCCGGGCTGGTGGCCGGCGTGGCCAATGCCAATCTGGCGATCGGCGAGGGCGAGATCTTCGTCATCATGGGCCTGTCCGGGTCGGGCAAGTCGACGCTGGTGCGCTGCCTGTCCCGGCTGATCGAGCCGACCAGGGGTCAGGTGCTGCTGGACGGCCAGGATCTGACCCGCGCCTCGCCGGCGGAGCTGATCCGGCTGCGCCGCCACAAGATGGGCATGGTGTTCCAGAACTTCGCGCTCCTGCCGCATCTGACCGTGCTGAGCAATGTCGCCTTCCCCCTGGAGGTGCAGGGCGTGGGAAGAGCCGAGCGCACGAGGCGGGCGCGGGAGATGATCGCGCTGGTGGGCCTGTCCGGCCGCGAGCACGACCTGCCGCACCAGCTCTCGGGCGGCCAGCAGCAGCGGGTAGGCATTGCCCGCTCGCTGGCGGTGGGGCCGGACCTCTGGTTCCTGGACGAGCCGTTCTCGGCCCTCGACCCGCTGATCCGCCGCGAGATGCAGAACGAGTTCCTGCGCCTGCAGGCCGGCCTGAAGAAGACGATTGTCTTCATCACCCATGATTTCGACGAGGCGATCCGGCTGGCCGACCGGATCGCAATCATGCGCGGCGGGCGGATCATCCAGACCGGCACGCCCGAGGAACTGGTGCTGCACCCGGCAGACAACTATGTCGTCGAGTTCACCCGCGAGGCACCGCGCGCCCGGATCCTGACCGCCCGCGCGATCATGCGGCCGCTGGATGACCGGATCGAGGTGGCGGGGGCGGTCGATGCCGGGGCCAAGGTCCAGGCGATCGCCGCGAAGGTCGAGTCAGCAACCAGACCCTATCTCGTCACCGAGAGCGACCGGCCGGTGGGGCTGATCGATCGCTCGGCTGTGCTGGCCGTGCTGCTGGGCCGGGAGGCGATGCGGTGAGCCTGGCGCTGGCCCGGCCTGCCGCCGGCACGCGGCCCATAAGCCCGGGCCTGCTGCTCTGGTCGCTGATCCTGGCGGTGACCCTGGCCCTGGCCCTGCTGCCGCTGCCTTACCCGAAATGGCTGTCCGAAGTGCCGCGCGCCTGGCGGCTCGGCTGGGACAAGGACGTGTCCGCCTTCCTGCCCTGGCTGGTCGAGGATGCCAGCTTCGGCCTGTTCAGCTTCCAGGAGCTCACCCGGGCGATCTCCTGGCTGCTCGCCTGGCCGCTCGAATGGGCGACCGCCCTGTTCGCAACCGGCCTCCAGCGCGGCCAGGGCTCGGCAGCGGTGCAGGTCCTCCCGCCCATGCCCTGGTTCGCCGTGGTTACGGCTGCCGCCATGCTCGGCTGGCACCGAGGCGGGCGCGGACTGGCGGTGCTGGCTGGGCTAGCCTTCCTCTATCTCGCCGTGTTCGGCCAGTGGGCCAGTGCGATGGTGACGCTGGCCTCGATCGCGATCGCGGTGCCGCTGGGCGTGGCGGCCGGCCTGCTGATCGGGATCGCCGGCTTTCGCAGCCGCAGGGTGGCCGCCCTGATCACCCCGCTGCTCGATCTGATGCAGACCGTGCCGATCTTCGCCTATCTCGTGCCGATCCTGTTCCTGTTCGGCTTCGGCCCTGTCGCGGCGACGCTCGCCACGGTGATCTACGCCATGCCGCCCATGGTCCGCATCACCATGCAGGCTCTGCACGCCGTGCCGCAGGAGGTGAAGGAGTATGGCGTGATGGCCGGCTGCACCCGGCACCAGCTCACCTGGAAGGTGTTGGTGCCGGCAGCACGGCCGAGCCTGCTGGTGGGCGTCAACCAGGTCATCATGCTCTCGCTCAACATGGTGATCATCGCCTCGATGATCGGGGCGGGCGGGCTCGGCTACGACGTGCTCACCGCACTGCGCCGGCTCGACATCGGCGGCGGCCTGGAGGCGGGGCTCGCGATCGTGCTGCTGGCGGTGGCCCTCGACCGGCTGAGCCGCGCCACGCACGAGCGGGCTCCGGGGAGTGACCGTCGGTTCTGGATCCTGTTCGCCCTGACCCTGCTGGGCCTCTATCTGCTGGGCCTGCTCCTGCCCGGCATCGCGCGCTACCCAGAGGCCTGGACGCTTTCCACCGGGCCGTTCTTCGCGGACCTGGTCGGCTGGATCAACGTCCACTTCTTCGACACGCTGGAGGCGATCAAGACCGCGATCGTCCTGAACCTCCTGGTGCCGGTCCGGCGCTTTTTGACCGAGCTGCCCTGGCCCTGGGTGGTGCTGGTGACGGCACTGGCCGGCTGGCGCCTGGGTGGTCCGCCACTCGCCCTGCTGCTGCTGGGGTTCGGCCTGTTCATCGTGTTCAACGGCCAGTGGCAGAACGCCATGCTGACCGTCTACCTGTGCGGCGTCTCGGTCCTGGTAGCGGCGCTGATCGGCATTCCGCTCGGCATCTGGGGCGGCCTCAGCCGGCGGGCTTGGCGGGTGCTGGAAGTGGTGATCGACACGCTGCAGACCCTGCCGAGCTTCGTCTACCTGATCCCGGTGGTGATGCTGTTCCGGGTGGGCGACTTCACCGCGATGATCGCAGTGGTGCTCTACGCGCTGGCACCGGCGGTCCGCTACACCGCGCACGGCATCCGGCAGATCCGGCCGATGCTGATCGAGGCCGGCACGGCGGCCGGCTGCACCAACTGGCAGCTGCTCTCCCGGATCCGCCTGCCGCTGGCGCTGCCGGAGATCATGCTGGGCCTCAACCAGACGATCATGCTGGCGCTCTCCATGCTGGTGATCACCGCCCTGGTCGGCACCCGCGATCTCGGCCAGGAGGTCTATGTGGCGCTCACCAAGGCCGATACCGGCAGGGGCGTCATCGCGGGCTTATGCGTCGCGTTCATCGCGATCACCGCCGACCGGCTGATCCAGACGGGCGTGGCGCGGCTCAGGGCGAGGGGGGCGGTCGCGTGATACCGGATGAGGCCGCAGCATTCGTGGCCGCGCTGCCGATCTGGCGGGGATCGGTGACGCCCGAGCCGTTGGGCGGCGGCATCACCAACCTGAACTTCGTGGTGGCCGATGCTGGCCGCCGCTTCGTGGTCCGGGTGGGCCACGACATCCCGCAGCACGGGATCGTGCGCGCCAACGAACTCGCGGCCAGCCGTGCGGCCGCGGCGGCGGGCCTGGCACCCGCCGTGGTCCATGCGCAGCCGGGCATCCTGGTCCTGGACCATGTCGCGGCCCGGCCGTTTTCGGTAGAAGACGTGCGCGATCCGGCCAATCGCGAGCGGCTGGTGGCGCTTCTGCGCGACTGCCACCGCCTGGTGCCGCTCCATCTGCGTGGTGCCGGCTTCATGTTCTGGGTGTTCCACGTCCTGCGCGACTACGGGCACACCCTGACGGAGGGGAACAGCCGGCACCGCCGGCACCTGCCCGCGTTCGCGGTGCTGGCCGATCGGCTGGAGCGCCTGGTGCAGCCGGTCGAGATCGTGTTCGGGCACAACGACCTCCTGCCGGCCAACATTCTGGACGACGGTCGACGGCTCTGGCTGGTCGACTGGGAATATGCGGGGTTCAACTCGCCGCTGTTCGACCTGGGCGGGCTCGCCTCGAATGCGGAGATGGACCCCGGCGAGGCGCTGGCCCTGGCGGAGGCCTATCATGGCCGGCGCCTGACTGAGCGTGAGCTGGTGCAGGCCCAGGCGATGGCCGTCGCCTCGCTGCTGCGCGAGACCATGTGGAGCATGGTCTCCGAGATCCACTCGACGCTGGACTTCGACTATCCGGCCTATACGGCCGCCAATCTCGCGCGTCTCGAGGCGGCGGTGGCCGCGCTCGACGCCATGGAGCGGGCATGAGCGAGCTTCCTTCCAGTGCTGCGATCGTCGTGGTCGGCGGCGGGATCGTGGGCGCTTCGGTGGCCTACCATCTGGGCCAGATGGGGGCGGGCGAGGTGCTGCTCCTGGAGCAGGCTCGCCTCACTTGCGGCTCCACCTGGCATGCCGCGGGTCTGGTCGGCCAGCTGCGCAGCAGCGCCAACATCACCCAGCTCCTGGGCTACTCGGTGGCACTCTACGACCGGCTGGAGCAGGAGACCGGGCACGCCACCGGCTGGAAGCGCAATGGTGGGCTGAGGCTCGCCTGCAATGCTGAGCGCTGGACGGAGGTACGCCGCCAGGCCACCACCGCCCATTCCTTCGGCCTGGAGATGCACCTGCTCTCGCCGAAGGAGGCGCAGGAGCTGTGGCCGCTCATGACCGTCGACGACG
>NZ_WUJP01000641.1 GCF_009806515.1 Geminicoccus flavidas
TCGGCGACACGATCGCCCTGTCGATCACGCCTGAATATCTCGTGAGGATCGGTCTGCTCGACCGGGCGCCGGACGCGTCGCGCGACACGGGTCTCCTGCTGAGGCAAGCACTGGACGGCGTGGCCTTCCTGCCGTTCGGGCTGCTGGTCGACCGCTGGCGCTGGCAGGTCTTCAGCGGCGAGGTGGGACCTGCCGGGTACAACACGGCCTGGTGGAAGCTCCGGGAGGAGTATCAGGGGATCAAGGCTCCGGTCGCACGCCCCCCGGACGCGTTCGATCCTGGCGCGAAGTACCACATCCCGGGCAACGTGCCCTACATGCGCTACTTCCTGGCCCGCATCCTCCAGTACCAGCTGCACCAGGCCGCCTGCGCGCAGGCCGGCTTCCAGGGGCCGCTGCACCGCTGCTCGATCTATGACGACAAGGAAGTGGGCCAGCGCCTCCAGGCAATGCTGGCAATGGGCGCCAGCCGTCCCTGGCCGGAGGTCCTCCAGGCGTTCACGGGTACGGATCACATGGATGCCACGGCGCTGCTCGCCTATTTCGCCCCGCTGAAAACCTGGCTCGACGAGCAGAACCGTGACCGCCAGTGCGGCTGGTAGTGCTGGACCCTGCCTCGGGCAAACCGCTCAGGCCGCGAGCGAGGCGTCCAGCGTGATCTTGGCGTTCAGCACCTTGGAGACCGGGCAGCCGGCCTTGGCCTTGTCGGCGAGCTCCTGGAACTTCGCCTGATCGATGCCCGGGATCTTCGCCTTCAGGGTCAGGTGGACGGCCGTGATCGCGAAGCCGTCGTCCTGCTTGTCCAGGGTCACGTCCGCCCGGGTGGACATCTCATCGGCGGTGAAGCCGGCTTCGCCCAGGATCAGCGACAGCGCCATGGTGAAGCAGCCGGCATGGGCGGCACCGATCAGCTCCTCGGGATTGGTGCCGGGCTTGCCCTCGAAGCGGCTGGCAAAGCCGTAGGGCTGGTTGTCGAGCGCGCCGCTCTTCGTCGAGATGGCGCCCTTGCCGTCCTTCAGGCCGCCCTGCCAGATCGCCGATCCGCTGGTGGTGCTCATTCGTTCCATTCCCCCAGAAAAGGTGGTGCTTTTCACCTAGTTGCCCGGCCGGGGCCGGGTTCCCGATCAGGACGGGCGCGGTTCGAACAGGTAGTTGTTGGGGCCGCGCAGATTTTCGTCGACCACGATGCGATGGTTGAGCGGCGGGAAGGCGCGCTGGTCGCAGTCCAGCCGCTCGCACAGGCGGCAGTGCAGCCCGATCGGCACGGCGGTGTCGTCGGAGCGGAAGTTGATCCCGTCCGCATAGACGATGCCAGCGGCGTGGGCGACGTCGCAGGCCAGCGCCAGGGCGAAGCTCTTGCCGGGCGTGCGGTAGCCCACACCCGGCTTGTTGATCAGACGCGCCACGCTGAACCAGCGCATGCCGTCCGGCATCTCCGAGACCTGGACCAGGATGCGCCCGGGTGCGCGGAAGGCGTCGTACAGGTTCCAGCGCGGGCAGGCGCCGCCCTGGCGGGCAAACGCGGTATGGGTGCCGCCCAGCCGCTTGGACACGTTGCCGGCCTTGTCGCCACGGATGAGGATAAACGGGATGCCCTTGGCGCCTGTGCGGTGCAGGGTGGTGAGCCGGATCGCCACCTGCTCGAAGCTGGCGCCAAAGCGGCTCTGCAGAAGCTCGATGTCGTAGCGGAGTGCGGTGGCCGAGCGCCAGAAGCGCTCGTAGGGCATCATCACCGCACCGGCCAGATAGTTGGCGAAGACGATCCGGCCGAGCCGAGCCGTGTCCGGGCCGGAAAGGCCGGTGCGGGCCACCATCTCGTCGATCAGCGGGCGATAGCGCAGGAGCGCCACCTGGACCGCCAGCTGGAAGGTCCGGCTCGGGATCGGCAGCATCTCCGACAGGAGGATTCGGCGGCTGTGCCGGTCGTGGCGGCGCCGCACCGTGCCCATCACGTCGACCGGCATCACCCGCACCTTGAGGGCCAGCTCCTGCTCCAGATAGCGGACCAGCCCCTGCAGCGTGTCGCCCTCCTCGATCTCGCCCACCTGCCAGATCTCCTCGGCGGCTGCCTCCAGCTCCGGGAAATGATGCTCGCGGCCCTGTACCCACTCGTTGATCTGGTCGAAGGGCGAGCTGGTCCTAAGCG
>NZ_WUJP01000642.1 GCF_009806515.1 Geminicoccus flavidas
GCGCATCGAGCACTGCCTCCTGCTCGCTCAGGAGGCGCAGGGTTTCCCGTGCCTCGGCGAACGAGCGGTAGAGGGTGATCACCGCTTCCGCGGCGGCCGGCGCCTGGGTGGCGAGATCGAGCAGGTCCTGGCGTGCGAGCGGGCCACCCGGCCGGCCGGACTGGCTGAACAAGGGGTCGCCGAACACTTCGGTCAGGCCGCTCACCAGCCGCTCGGCCTCGTCCTCGGCAAAGCTGGCGAGGTCGACGTCGAACACCGCACCCACCTTGAGCAGGATCTCGACAGTGACCGCGCGCTGGTTGCTCTCGATCAGGTTCAGATAGCTGGTGGAGATGGCGAGCTGCTGGGCTAGCTGCGCCTGGGTCAGGCCGCGCTCGCGCCGCAGCCGGCGGATCTTGTGACCGAGCATGCGCTTGCGGCTCATCGATCCTCGCTCTGTAAAAGAAGATACAAACTTACAAAAGTTGACAGATAAGATTTACAACTTCGCCTGATCACCTCGCCCCGGCCTGCCTCGATCCATTGTCAACGGCCGTTCCTTCAGGATGATGCTGGTCACCCATCGCTCAGCAGGCATCTAGTGTAAAGGATTTACAAACATGGGCAGGGATGCATTGCCGGTGCTCGAGCGTCGGCCGACCGTCGGCGGCAGGTTCGACGGCATCCGCCGCGACTATCGCGACGAGGACGTGGCGCGGCTGCGCGGCTCGCTGCACATCGAGCACACGCTGGCCCGGATCGGCGCCGAGCAACTCTGGCAGCTGCTGCACAGCCGCGACTTCGTGAACACGTTCGGCGCCACCAACGGCAACCAGGCCATGCAGATGGTCCGCGCCGGCCTGGAGGCGATCTATCTCTCGGGCTGGCAGGTCGCAGCCGATGCCAACACCGCCGGTGCGATGTATCCTGACCAGAGCCTGTACCCGGCCAACTCGGTGCCGGAAGTGGTGCGCCGGCTGAACCGCACCCTACAGCGCGCCGACCAGATCGAGCATGCCGAGGGCGGGGCGCAGCGCCACTGGTTCGTCCCGATCGTGGCCGATGCCGAGGCCGGCTTCGGCGGGCCGCTCAATGCCTTCGAGCTGATGAAGGCGATGATCGAGGCGGGTGCCGCCGGGGTGCATTTCGAGGACCAGCTCGCCTCGGAGAAGAAATGCGGCCATCTGGGCGGCAAGGTGCTGGTGCCGATGCGCAGCTTCGTGCGCACGCTGAATGCCGCGCGCCTCGCCGCCGACGTCATGGACGTACCGACCGTGCTGATCGCGCGCACCGATGCCGAGAGCGCCAAGCTGATCACCTCGGACATCGACGAGCGCGACCATCCCTTCATCGACCGGGCCAGCCGTACCGACGAGGGCTTCCACCCGATCCTGCCCGGCCAGCGCCTGGAATACTGCATCGCCCGCGGCTTGGCGTTCGCGCCCTATGCCGACCTGCTCTGGATGGAAACCTCGACGCCCGATCTCGGTCAGGCACGGCGCTTTGCCGAGGCCATCCACCGCGAGTTCCCGGGCAAGCTCCTGGCCTACAACTGCTCGCCCAGCTTCAACTGGAAGGCCAGGCTGGACGACGCCACCATCGCGAAGTTTCAGCGCGAGCTGGGGGCGATGGGCTACAAGTTCCAGTTCATCACGCTGGCCGGCTTCCACAGCCTGAACTACGCGACCTTCGAGCTGGCCCGCGGCTATGCCGAGCGGCAGATGGCCGCCTATGTCGAGCTGCAGCAGGCGGAGTTCGCCGCCGAGGCTCAGGGCTACACCGCCACCCGCCACCAGCGCGAGGTCGGCACCGGCTATTTCGACCTGGTGAGCCTGGCCATCTCGGGCGGGCGGGCCGCGACCACCGCATTGGGCGAATCCACCGAGACCAGCCAGTTCCACTGACTAGACGGGCAAGGAGAGCGTCATGACCCCGATCGCGAGCAAGTTCTGGATCATCGGTGCCGAGTACGACGATGTCAGCTTCGAGCGGCTGGTCGACGGCACCCAGAGCCTGACCGGCCCGTTCCCGACCTATGAGCGGGCGCTGGGCGAGTGGCGGCGGCTGGCGGAAGGAACTCGCTGCAATGCCCACCACCGCTATGTCATCGCCCACGAGCCGCCGCCGCGGCGCCACGGAGAGGCCGCAGCCGGCCTGAACGCCTGACGGCCGGGTAAGCACAGAAGTGGGTCAGTGCCAGGGCACGGCTGGAAGTTCGACACCACTGAGAATGGAGATCAGATCCTCGATCCCGATATTGCCATCGACATGTCGGTAGTGTTCTCTGAGATCAATGCTGCCGTCCTGCCAGCGGACCATGATCGCGAAACATGGTCGCCGCTGGACGGGCTTCGTCACTTTGGTCAAGGAACCGTCGATGGCGATCAACTTGGCCGTGAAGTTCGCGATCACGGCGGCGGCACTTGGCTGCGCCACGCGCAAGGACCTAGCCCGCGCCTTCGCCAGGGCCAACCCCGGCACCAGCTTCGATCTGGACCGGTCCTACAAATGGCTGCAGGGCCGGGCCCAGCCGCGCGATCCCAGGCTGTATACCGAATGGCTGGGCCTGCTGCGGCTGGGCCGGTCGCGCGACTGGATCCTGGAAAGCAGCTCGGACGAGTTCCTGGACGTGGTCGCCGAGGGTTTCGGACAGGCGAGGGCGGAACTCTGGCAGCAGGCCAGGGCTTTTCTGGGCGAGGAGGCTGCCGACGGCTCGCCGATGGCGTTCCGGCGGCAGATGGAAGGGGTGTTCGCCGCCTATTCCTGGGCCTGGTCGCCCTACCAGACCGGCCGGCTCATCCGCGGCACGCTGGCGATCCAGGGATCGCGGCGGCCGGGCCGGCTGGATGTGGTGTACAGCGAAATGCTGTCGGCGGGCCTGACCCGGATGCACGGCAGCAGCCTCGACAGTCCCAGCTCCCTGGTACTGAGCCTGACGCATGACCAGGGCGAGCAGCCGCTGTTCTTCTCGCTGCTGCGCCCGAATGCGCCCAGCAGCGTGCTGATTGGCCATCTGACCGGCGTCGCCCTGGTCGGCCCGCAGCCCCCCTTGTGTACCACCCGGATCGTGATGGTGCGGGTGCCGGCCGCCCAGGAGGAGGCCGAGGCTGGCAACCGCTATCTGCCGGCCGATCAGCCGATCACCGCCGACCTGGCGCAACTCGGCCTGCCGCTGGCGCCGGCGGAGCCGGTGGAGCAGGCGATCCGCCACTTCCTGTTCGGGGCGGTGGAGCAGGGGGTGGACCGGATCACCACCGACCCGCTGGCCATGATCGCCCGGCTCCTGGACCCGCTCTGGCTGAACGACGGCACGGCCTGAGCCGCCGCATCACAAGACAGCAAAGGGCCCCCGCAAGGGGGCCCTCCACCATTGCCAATCCGCCTTTGCAGGCTCGGTTACCGGATCTTCGCCAGCGCCCGCTTGGCGACCACCTTGATCAGATGAGCGCGATACTCGGCTGAGGCATGGATGTCCGCGTTCAGGCCACTCGCGTCGACGTTCAGGTGCTGGATGGCATCCGCGGCGAAATTCGTGGACAGCGCCTGCTCGAACTCGGGCAGTCGGAACACGCAGGGACCGGCCCCCGTCACCGCGACCCGCACGCCGCCCGCGGTCTTGGCGACGAACACGCCGACCATGGCATAGCGCGAGGCGGGGTTGCGGAACTTCTCATAGGCCGCGGCCACGGGCTTGGGGAAGCTCACCGCCGTGACGATCTCGCCTTCCTCCAGCGCGGTCTCGAACAAGCCGGTGAAGAAGTCCTCGCCGGCGATCTGGCGCCGGTCGGTGATCACCGTCGCACCCAGGCCGACCACGGCACCCGGATAGTCCGCAGCCGGGTCATTGTTGCTGATCGAGCCGCCGAGCGTGCCGCGGTTGCGCACCTGCGTGTCGCCGATCACGCCCGCCATGTCGGCGAGCGCCGGGATCATCGACTTCACCGTGGCATCGCGCATGACCTCGCCATGCTTCACCATGGCACCGATGACGAGGTTGTCGCCCTCGGCACGGATCCCGCGCAGCTCGGCGATACCACCAAGGTCGATCACGTCACTGGGCTGGGCCAGCCGCTGCTTGAGCGTCGGGATGAAGGTCTGGCCGCCGGCGAGCAGCTTGGCGTCCGGATGATCGGCCAGCAGCTTCACCGCATCCGCGACCGACCCGGGCCGATGATATCCGAATGCATACATCGCTTCAGCTCTCTCTCGTGTTCACTCGGCCGCCTGGGCCAGTTGGGTCTTCTGCAGGGCGCGCCACACCTTCTCAGGTGTGGCCGGCATGGAGATGCGGGTGCCGATCGCATCGGCGACAGCGTTCATCACCGCGGGCGGCGAACCGATCGCACCCGCCTCGCCGCAGCCCTTCACGCCCAGCGAGTTGTGGGTGCAGGCCGTGCCGGCGGTGGTGTGCACGACGAAGGAGGGCAGGTCGTCCGCACGCGGCATGGTGTAGTCCATGTAGGACGCGGAGATGAGCTGGCCGCTCTCGTCATAGACCGCGTTTTCCAGCAAGGCCTGGCCGATGCCCTGGGCGAGCCCGCCATGCACCTGTCCCTCGACGATCATCGGGTTGATGACGTTGCCGAAATCGTCGACCGCGGTGAACTTCTGGATTTCGACCACGCCGCTGTCCGGGTCGACCTCGAGCTCGCAGATATAGACGCCGGACGGGTAGGTGAAGTTCGCCGGGTCGTAGTAGGCGGTCTCCTCCATGCCGGGCTCGAGGCCGGGCGGATAGTTGTGCGGCACCAGGGCGGCGAACACGATCTCGCCGATCGACTTGGACCGATCGGTGCCCGCCACCGAGAAGTTGCCGTCCTGGAAGACGATGTCCTGCTCGGACGCTTCCAGCAGGTGCGCAGCGATCTTCTTGCCCTTGGCGATGACCTTGTCGCAGGCCTTGACCAGGGCCTCGCCGCCGACCGCCAGTGAGCGCGAGCCGTAGGTGCCCATGCCGACCGTGGTCTTGGACGTGTCGCCGTGGATTACGTCCACGTCCTCGTAGGCCACGCCGAGCTTGGAGGCGACCAGCTGGGCGAAGGTGGTCTCGTGGCCCTGGCCGTGGCTGTGGGTGCCGGTCAGTACCTGCACCTTGCCGGTATGGCTGAAGCGGACCTTGGCACTTTCCCACAGGCCGACGCCGGCACCGAGCGAGCCGATCACCGCCGAAGGGGCGATGCCGCAGGCCTCGATATAGGCGGAAAAGCCGATGCCGCGCAGCTTGCCCTTCGCCTCGGACTGCCGGCGCCGCTCCGGGAACCCGGCATAGTCGGCGAGCTCCAGCGCCTTGTCCAGGCAGGGCTCATAGTCGCCCGTGTCGTACTGCAGCGCCACCGGGGTCTGGTAGGGAAAGGCGTCCTTGGGGATGAAGTTGCGCCGGCGGATCTCCGCCGGGTCCAGCTGCATGTCCTTGGCGCACTCCTCGACCAGCGTCTCCAGGAGGTAGGTCGCCTCCGGCCGGCCGGCACCGCGATAGGCATCCACCGGAGCCGTATTGGTGTAGTAGGCCTGCACGTCGCAATAGATGGCCGGTGTCTTGTACTGGCCAGCCAGGAGCGTCGCGTAGAGATAGGTGGGGATGCAGGACGAGAAGGTGCTGAGATAGGCACCCATGTTCGCCTTGGTGTTCACCCGGAGTGCGAGGAACTGGCCGTTCTCATCCATCGCCATCTCGGCGACCGAGACATGGTCGCGGCCATGCGCGTCCGACAGGAACGCCTCGGTGCGATCGGCCGTCCACTTGACCGGCCGGCGCACCTTCTTCGACGCCCAGAGGCAGACGCATTCCTCGGCATAGATGAAGATCTTCGAGCCGAACCCGCCGCCCACGTCGGGTGCAATCACGGTGAGCTTGTGCTCAGGCGCGATGCCCACGAAGGCCGAGATCACCAGCCGCGCCACGTGCGGGTTCTGGCTGGTCGTATAGAGCGTGTAGGCGTCCATGCCCGCGTCATAGTGACCGAGCGCGGCCCTGGGCTCCATCGCGTTCGGCACCAGGCGGTTGTTGATCAGCTCGACGCGGGTGACGTGCTTGGCGTTGGCGAAGGCCGCGTCGGTGGCCGCCTTGTCGCCGATCTCCCAGTCATAGACCAGGTTGTTCGGGATGTCGGTGTGGATCTCGATGCCGCTGTCATGCGTCTTGGCGACGTCCACCGCGGCCGGCAGCACGCCGTAGTCGACAATCACCGCCTCGGCCGCATCGCGCGCCTGCTGCAGGGTCTCGGCCACCACCACGGCGACATGGTCGCCCACATAGCGCACCTTGCCGTGCGCCAGGATCGGGTGCGGCCCGGCCTTCATCGGCGAGCCGTCCTTGGACTTGACCATCCAGCCGCAGATCAGGCCGCCCAGCCCGTCGGCCGCCACATCCTCGCCGGTGAACACGCCGAGCACGCCCGGCATCGCTTCGGCGGCGGAGCGGTCGATCGAGCCGATCGTCGCGTGGGCATGCGGGCTGCGCACGAAGCAGGCATACGCCTGGTGCGGAAGCTGGATGTCGTCAGTGTAGCGTCCGCTCCCGGTGATGAAGCGCAGGTCTTCCTTGCGCTTCACCGAGCTACCGATGCCGTTGGTCGCCATGTGGTGGTCCGCCCCTGATCACGAGGTCAGCTGATCTTCGTTGTTCTTGTCGGATGCCGGCACGTCGCCGGCTTACATGGCCTGGGCGCCGGCGATGACCGCCTTGACGATGTTGTGGTAGCCGGTGCAGCGGCAGATGTTGCCCTCCAGGCCCTCACGCACATAGTGCTCGTCGATCGTGATGCCCTGCTCCTTGGCCTTCTTTACCAAGTCGACCGAGGACATGATCATGCCGGTCGTGCAGAAGCCGCACTGCAGGCCGTGGTTCTCGCGGAACGCCTCCTGCATCGGGTGCAGGGTGCCGTTCTGGCCCAGGCCCTCGATCGTGGTCACCGAGGCGCCGTCGAACTGCACCGCGAGCGCCGTGCACGACTTCACCGAATCGCCGTCCACATGCACCACGCAGCAGCCGCACTGGGACGTGTCGCAGCCGACATGGGTGCCGGTCAGGCCCAGCTCCTCGCGGAGGAAGGTGGAGAGCAGCATGCGCGGCTCGATATCCCTCGTAACCGCCTTGCCGTTGACGGTCATCGTGACGCTGGTCATCAACCTCTCCCCCACCCGCCTTCCGGCGCGGGCCTGCCTGCACCTGTCCTGCGCCGCCTGGTCCGGAACGGACGCGGCCCGCTGGAGGCGGGCCGCTGGAACCACGCGGTCTTTGCGCGGAAGCTATTGAAATGCCAACGCAGCGTCAACGCGGCGTTGGCGCTTTCTAAAGTCAGCCCAGAAGGAACAGGAGGATCAGCACGACCACGATCGCGACGATGATCCAGGTCCAGGGCAGGCCACCCTTGGCGGGTGTCGGCGGGGTGGCGGCGCTGGGCTCGGCCCTCGGCGGCATGGGCGGTGCCGCGGGTGCCACCGGCGGCGGCGGGGTCACCGCGGCAGGTTCAGCGGCGGCCTGGATGTGCGCGGAGGTACGAGCGGGATCGTCCACCGAGACCGGCTCCAGCGGCTCGGAGGACGGGGCGACCGGACCAGGCGGGGCGGTGGTCGGCTGCGTGGTCACCCGGCCGGGCTCGTAGCCGCCGGTATGCGGGTCGGCCTGGGCCACCGGCTGGGGCTCCGGCATCCCGCCGACATAGGGGCGCTCCACCGCACCCTCGCCGGTTCCCCCGCCCGCGGCGGCGATGGCATCCGGTGCGGGTGCCGGCGGCACACGTGGCGGGACCATACCGAGGTCCGGCGGCGTGGCGGGCTCGGGTGCTGCCGTCCCACCGAGCGGCTCGGCCGGCCGCGGTGCGGGCTCGATCGGGGTCTCCACGACCGGGGCGCCCACCGCGGCTGCGGCCGGCGGGGCGGTGGTCGACGCGATCGGGGCCGCCGGCGCCGGCGCGCCGCTGGCCGCCGCCCGCTGGCTCACGAGCTGGGAGAAGCGGCCGAAGAAGTCGTCGGCCATCTTCTTCGCCGTACCGGCCACCAGGCGCGAGCCGATCTGGGCGAGCTTGCCGCCGACATCCGCCTTGGCCTCGTAGCGCAGGATCGTCTCGGCACCCTCGTCGATCAGGTCTACCTTGGCACCGCCCTTGGCGAAGCCCGCGGCCCCGCCCGAGCCCTCGCCGACGATCCGGTAGCCGTTCGGCGGGTCCAGGTCCTCCAGGTTCACCTTGCCGCCGAACTTGGCCTTCACCGGCCCGACCTTGGCGGTGACCTTCGCCTCGAAGCTGTTCGGGCCGGTGCGGTTCAGCTCCTCGCAGCCGACGATCGCCGCTTTCAGCGTTTCAGGGTCGTTCAACGCGTCCCAGACGATCTGGCGCGGAGCCGGGATCCGGTACTCGCCGGTCATGTCCATATACAGCGTTCCTCTTGTCTAAATCTCGGCCCCGGGCAGCGGTGCCCCAGGACCCGAAAACACGCAAGCTTATCGAGCGGTTCCAGAATTCACGATAACGCTCCTGGACAACCTCGCCACCATGGCGCGTGCCGCCGCGTCCACGATCGCCAGCGGATCCAGCCCGTGCACGGCGTAGAGGTCGGGGATGTCCGCCGACTGGCCGAATCGGTCGACGCCCAGGCTCTCGACGAGCTGGCCGCGCACCGAGCCCAGCCAGGCGAGCGTGGCGGGATGGCCGTCCAGCACGGTCACCAGCGCCGCGTCCGGTGCCAGGGGGGCCAGCAGCCGAGCCACGTGCGAGCCCTTGCCGGCAGCGCGCCAGTCATGGATCAGCCGGTCGGCCGAGCTCACCACCAACAGGCCGATGCCCGGCACGTCCTCGGCCAGCTCGGCATGGGCCGCCATCGCCTCGGGCAGCACCGCCCCCTGGGCAACGATCGCCAGCTCCGCACCTTCGGCCGGCGGAACCAGCCAGTAGCCGCCGGCCAAGAGATCGGTCTCGTCCAGCTTGCGCTGCGGCTGGGCGATCTGCCGGGTGGACAGGCGCAGATAGACCGAGCCGCCGCC
>NZ_WUJP01000643.1 GCF_009806515.1 Geminicoccus flavidas
ATCGGCCTGCATGTGCGCGAAGGCGAAGCGCATGAGCGGCGCCAGCTCGTCGGCGAATGCCGGCTCGAAATAGGTGAGGCCCGGCTGGCCCATGCCGATCAGCGGCGTCGAGATCGACTGGTGCGCGCCGCCCTCGGGCGAGAGCGTCACCCCGGAAGGCGTGGCGACCAGCAGGAAGCGGGCATCCTGGTAGCAGGCATAGTTCAGCGCATCGAGGCCGCGGCAGATGAACGGATCATAGAGCGTGCCGACCGGCAGGAGCCGGGCGCCGAAGGTCTCGTGCGCCAGGCCCAGCGCCGCCAGCAGCAGGAACAGATTGTTCTCGGCGATGCCGAGCTCCATGTGCTGGCCCGTGGGCGAGGTCCGCCAGCGGGTCGGCGAGGCGACGTTGTGCTGGCGGAACACGTCCTCGCGCGCCGTGCCGTGGAAGACCGCGCGCCGGCTGACCCAGGCGCCCAGCGAGGTCGAGACGGTCACGTCTGGCGAGGTGGTCACCAGCCGCCCGGCCAGCTCGGAATCGCTGCGTCCCAGCTCCGCCATCAGCTTGCCGAACACTTCCTGGGTCGACGCGGTCTGGCCGATCGTCACCTCGCCCAGGCCCTCCGGCACCGCCACCGACGGCGCTTGGTGGCGGAAGATGCGCTGGCGGAATGGCACTTGGTGGATGAACGCCCTGAGATCCTCCTCGAGCTCGGTCATGCCCGCGAACGGCTGCCATTCCTCGCCCTCGGCAATGCCCATCGCCTTGCGCAGATGGTCGACCTGGTCGGGGGTCATCAGCCCCGCATGGTTGTCCTTGTGCCCGGCCAGCGGCAGGCCCCAGCCCTTGACGGTGTAGGCGATGAAGCAGCGCGGCAGGTCGTCCTCGACCGCATCGAACGCCTCCAGCATTGCCTCGACGTCATGGCCACCGAGATTGGTCATGAGCTGGGCCAGCTCGTCGTCGCCCAGCCGCTCCAGCAGGCCTGCGATGAACGGGTCGCTACCGGCGGTCGCCTGCAGCTCGGCCCGCCAGGCGGCCCCGCCCTTGAAGGTCAGCGCGGCGTAGAGGTCGTTCGGGCAGTCGTCGATCCAGCGCCGCAGCACCTCGCCGCCCGGCTCGGCGAATACGGCCTGGAGCTTCTTGCCGTACTTGACCGTGACGACCTCCCAGCCGACCTCGTCGAAGAAGCCCTCGATCTTGCTGAACAGCTTTTCCGGCACCACCCGGTCGAGCGACTGGCGGTTGTAGTCGATCACCCACCAGACGTTGCGGACCTCGTACTTCCAGCCCTCCAGCAGGGCCTCGAACACGTTGCCCTCGTCCAGCTCCGCATCGCCCACCACCGCGATCATCCGGCCAGGCGGCGGCGTGTCGTCGACCAGCCCGCGCTGGCGCAGGAGGTCCTGGGTCAGGGAGGCGAACAGGGTGACGGCCGCACCCAGGCCCACCGAACCCGTGGAGAAGTCGACCACCGGCACGTCCTTGGTACGCGACGGATAGGCCTGGGCTCCGCCGAACGCCCGGAACCGCTCCAGCCGCTCCCGCGGCTCCAGCCCCATCAGATAGAGAGCGGCGTGCATGATCGGCGAGGCGTGCGGCTTGACCGCGATCCGGTCGGCCCCGCGCATGGTGTGGAAGAACAGGGCGGTCAGGATGGTGGCGCAGGACGCGCAGGAGGCCTGGTGGCCGCCGACCTTGAGCTTGTCACGCGCCGGGCGCAGATGGTTGGCGTGGTGGATGGTCCAGGACGCGAGCCAGAGCAGCTTCTTCTCGATCGCCTCCAGCCTTCGGACGGTGCGTGGTTCGATCATGGGGGCTCCTCTCTGCTCTTGTTGTCGCCGTGGCTGTCTCAAAGCCTAGCGGAGTGCTAGACGCACTGCCATGCGCTGACATGCAGGGCCATGCGCCGACATCCAGGCGGCGCCGACATGCAGGGGGTGGTTCAGGGTGGCGGGCGAAGCTGACAATCAGGTCGACACCGTATCGGGCGTGGCAGTGCCGCCCTCGGCGGTCGCGACCTGCGAGGAACTGGCGGCACTCCTGCGCGAGGTGTGCCGCGACCTGCCCGTGGAATGCGAGCCCGGCGACTTCCTGGTCGCCCTGGAGCGCAACGCCACGCCGGAGCCGAAGCCATGACCACCGGTATCCTGGCCCTGTCGCTCGCGGAGCTGGCCGATGCCATCCGCACCGGCAAGGTCAGCTCGGTCGAGACCACCGAGGCGGTGCTGACCGCACTGGAAGGGCGCGGTCGGGCGCTGAACGCCACGGCGCGGCTGTGGAGTGATTATGCGCTGAGCGAGGCCGCGCGCTGCGACCAGGAGCGTGCCCGCGGCCGGCTGCGCGGGCCGCTGCACGGCGTGCCGATGGCGCACAAGGACATGTTCTACCGCCAGGGCCAGATCGCGGGGCAGGGCTCACGCATCCGCGCCGACTTCCAGGCCGCGCGCACCACCACCGTCCTCACCCGCCTGGATCAGGCGGGTGCGATCGATGTCGGCCGGCTCAACATGGTCGAGTTCGCGCTGGGCGTGACCGGCCACAACAACCATACCGGCACGCCGCGTAACGCCCACGACCCGGAGCGGATCACCGGCGGGTCGACCTCGGGCGGCGCCACCGCGGTGGCGGCAGGCCTGATCCCGGCCACGCTCGGCTCCGACACGGGGGGCTCTATCCGCATCCCGGCCTCGTTCTGCGGACTGGTCGGCATCAAGCCGACTTATGGCCGGGTCAGCCGGGCCGGGGCCATGACGCTCAGCTTCTCGCTGGACCATGTCGGCCCGCTCGCCCGCACCAGCCGGGACGCCGCCCTCGTCCTCCAGGCGATCGCCGGCCACGACCCGGACGACACCACCACGAGCCGCCTGCCGGTCCCGGTCTACACGGCCGGGCTGGAGCGCGGGGTGGGCGGGCTGCGCCTGTTCCACGCGACCTCCGGGCTCGGCTGCGAGGTCGACCCGGTGGTCGACGCCGCGGTGCGCGACGCGATCCGGGCGCTCGCCGAGGACGGCGCCAGTGTCACCGAGGGCGGGCTGGAGAACATCGCGGCGATCACCGCGATCCGCCGTCTGGTGCTCATGGCCGAGTGCGGCGCGGTGCATCGCGCCCATGTCCAGCAGCGCCATGACGACTTCGTCCCGCAGACCCTGGCGCGCATGCAGCCGGGCTTCGCGCTGGGTGCCGTCGACTATCTCTCCGCCATGCGCAGCCGGGGCCGGGCGCTCGACCATTTCTGCGCCACGGTCTTCAGCAAGGCCGACCTCGTGGTGTTGCCGACCTGCCCGGTGCAGGTCCCGCGGATCGCGGATACCGATACCGGCGGCGACGCGCGTTTCGTCGAGACCGCCAATGCGATCGGCCAGCTGATCGGCCTGTCCAACTGGCTGGGGCTGCCGGCCGTATCGGTGCCGGTGGGCCTGGACGGCAACCGTATGCCGATCGGGCTGCAGATCATCGGTCGGCCGTTTGCCGAGGCGCTGGTCCTGCAGGCGGCCGCGGCGGTGGAGCGGGTGTTCGGCCCGTTTCGGCCGTCGGGCTTTGCCCTCGCCGGGACGTGACGCTCGACACCAAGACCAAGGGCATCCTGATCTGCCTGTGCGGCATGGCGTGCTTTGGCTGGATGGACGCGGCCAGCAAGACCCTGTCCACCCAGCTGCCGCCCGTGCAGATCCTGTGGGTGCGCTATGCGCTCTCCATTCCCCTCGCACTGGTCCTGGCCATGCCGGGCGGGCTGCGCACCACGCTGCGCAGCGCCCGGCCGAAGCTGCAGATCGCCCGCGCGGTGTTCATCGCCGCCGAGATGACCTTCGTGGTGGTGGGCTACCAGACCGTGCCGCTGGCGGACGCACACGCGATCTTCGCACTCACCCCGCTGCTGGTGACGGCACTCTCCGTGCCGCTCCTGGGCGAGCAGGTCGGGCTGCGCCGCTGGATCGCGGTGGGCGTGGGCCTGTGCGGCGTGCTGATCATCGTCCGGCCGGGCTTTGCCGAGATCAGCCCGGGCATGCTGATCATGCTGGGCTGTGCCGGCATGTACGCGATCTACCAGGTGATGACCCGGATCGCCGGCCGCTACGACGCGGCTGCCACCTCGATGGTCTGGCAGACCGTGGGCGGCACGATCGCCCTGTCGCTGGTGGGCCCCTTTTTCTGGATCGATCCCACCGGCGAACAGTGGCTGCTGCTGGGCGTGGTGGCGGCACTCGGCGTGATCGGCCATTTCGGTCTGGTCCTGGCGCTGCAATACGCCCCGGCCGTGGTGGTGCAGCCCTTCACCTACACCATGCTGATCTGGGCGGCGATTTCGGGCTGGGTCGTGTTTGGCGACGTGCCGGGCCCATATGTGGTGGTGGGTGCCCTGGTGATCGTCGCCAGCGGGCTTTATGCGGCCTGGCGCGAGCGCCTGCGCGCCCAGCCCGGTTGACTTTGGCGCGAGCGCCCGTGTAGCCGGACCTGTCCACCGCCCGACCTCCACCGTCCGACCTGTTGCGATCCTGCTGAATGAACCGCCCGACCAAGCCCCAGAAGAGCATCTACAAGAAGCCCGAGGAAGTGTTCGACTTCGCGTCCATGGCCGGGATCGAGGCCGCCGCCGAGACGTTCGCCAACAGCTTCATCGAGCGCGGCCTGGAGAACCGGCCGATCCCGATCCATGACGAGGCCGGCTTCGAGGGCATGCGCAAGGCCGGGCGGCTGGCCGCCGACACGCTCGACTTCATCACGCCCCATATCCGCCCCGGCATCAGCACTGCTGAGCTGGACCGGCTCATCGAGGGCTACATGCTCGACCATGGCGGGATCCCGGCCACCAAGAACTACAAGGGCTACCCCGCCTCGTCCTGCATCTCGATCGGCCGGGTGGTGAACCACGGCATCCCGAGCGAGAAGAAGCTCCTACAGCCGGACGACACGCTGAACATCGACGTCACCGTGATCCTGGACGGCTGGTACGGCGACACCTCGCGCATGTTCGCCCTGCCCAAGGCCAAGGTGAAGGACCTGCTCCTGATCGAGCGGACCTACGAGGCGATGTGGGCCGGAATCAATGTGGTGAAGCCCGGCGCCACGCTCGACGATGTCGGCGAGGCGATCCAGAAGGTGGTGGAAGAGCGCCGCCACGGCGTCTCGTTCTCGGTTGTCGAGGAGTTCGTCGGCCACGGGGTCGGCCGCAACTTCCACGACGCGCCCGAGGTCAAGCACTACAAGACCCCGCGCAAGCTGCAGTTCGAGCCCCGCCCGCCGGTGGTGCTCCAGCCCGGCATGTTCTTCACGATCGAGCCCATGGTGAATGTGGGCCGCCCGGACGTGCTGGTGCTGGCGGATGGCTGGACCTGTGTGACCCGTGACAAGACCTCCTCGGCCCAGTTCGAGCACACGGTGGGCGTGACCGAGACCGGCGTCGAGATCTTCACCCGCTCGGCACTCGGGTACGAGAAGCCGCCCTACAAACTGGTCCAGCAGGTCGGCTGACCCGCTCAAGCCATGGCCATCCCCCGCCACGGGCCAGAGGCTTTCGCCGCCATGCGCCAAGCCGGCCAGCTCGCTGCGCAGGCCCTGGCCGCGGCCGGAGCGGCGGTCCGGTCCGGCATCAGCACGGCGGAACTGGACGCAATCGTCGAGACGACGATCCGAGCCGCGGGCGGCGAGCCCGCGACCAAGGGCATGCGTGGCTTCCCCGCCGCCGCCTGCATCTCGGTCAACCATGTCGCCTGCCACGGCATCCCGAGCCCGGCCAAGCGGCTGGCCGATGGCGACCTCGTGAAGATCGCCTTCAAGGCGAAGCTCGACGGCTGGCATGCCGGCATCTGCCGGACCTTCCATGCCGGCCGGCCTACCCCTCGCGGCCGCCTGCTGGTCGAGCGCGCCGAACAGGCGCTGGCCGCTGGGCTGGCCGTGCTCCGCCCCGGCGCCACGCTGGGCGATCTCGGCCACGCCATCCAGCAGGCCGCCGAGGCCCGGATCGCCGGCGTAGCCTTCGCCGTCCTCCGCGACCTGGGCGGCCACGGCATCGGCCGCGAATTCTTCACCGAGCCGCACGTCCACCACTGGGGTCGCCCGGGCGAGGGCCAAGTGCTGGATGAAGGCATGTTCCTCTCGGTCCAGCCGATCCTAGTGGCAGGCCGGCCGGACGCCAAGACGCTCGCCGACGGCTGGTCGATCGTCACCCGCGACCGGGGTTGGGCGGCGCAGGCGGAGCATACGGTGGGGATCACCGCCGACGGGGTGGAAGTGTTCACCGATATGAGCGCCGCGTGCTAGCTTCCTCCATGATGAGGTGGGTAGACGATAAAGCCTAAGCTGGACCTGCCCGAGCCGATGAGCCGGGAGGAGTAATATCGCTGGCGTGAGTCGCGCGATGAGCCTTGGGAGTATCTCGGCGGGCGGCCGATGCCGAAGTTTTTTTGCCGACGACAATCCCCTCCTCGCGATGGCAAGCGGCACCCGCAACCATCACCTGATCCGGGGCAACTGCTACACGGCCATCCGCAGCCGCCGGCCGAGAGGCTCCGGGTGATGGTCTGGTGGTGCCGTCTCCCGTCCTCCTGGTCGAGGTCACCTCGCCGTCCAGCCGGTCCGTCGACTTCCTACTCAAGCCCGGCGAGTACAGCGAGCTGGAATCGGTGCGTGAGATCTGGGTGGTGGAGGGGCATCGGCGCCGCGTCCGGACCTGGACGCGCACGGAGCGCGGCTGGGAGATCGTGGACACGATCGGCTCAGGCACGTTCCGCTCCGAGCTGCTGGGTGCCGACATCACGCTGGACGAGGTCTACGAGGACACGACGGTCTGAGCAGCGGCGCTCAGGCCGGCACCAGGTCCAGCACCATCAGGTAGTGGCAGCCGGCGGCGAGCAGGACGAGCAGGTGCCAGATCACCGTGTGGAAGCGCAGCCGCTCCCACAGATAGAAGCCGACGCCGATGCTGTAGACGATGCCGCCCGCGGCCAGGAACGCTAGGCCCCGGCCGTGCAGTGCCGCCATGATCTCGCCCGGCGCCGCCAGCACCGCCCAGCCGAGCGCCAGGTAGAGTGTCACCGACAGCCATTCCGGCACGCGCAGCGCCAGCAGCTTGATCGCCATGCCGAGCAGCGTCACCAGCCAGACGAAGGCCAGGAGCCACATGGCACGCGGGCTGCCCACGCCGATCACGAGCAGCGGCGTGTAGGTGCCGGCGATCATCAGGAAGATCGCGGCATGGTCGAGGCGGCGGAAGCGGTGCTTGAGCGCCGGGTCGCTGGTCAGGTGGTAGAGGGCGGAGCAGCCGAGCATGGCGACGAGGCCCAGGCCGTAGAGCGCCAGCGCCGCAGCTTCCCGCGGCCCGGTGCGGCCACCGGCGACGAAGGCCAGCAGGCCGCAGCCGAGCACGGCCAGGGACAGGCCGATGAGGTGGACGGCCGCATCGGCCAGCCGCTCCTCGCGCGTATAGGTCTTGAGCTCGCCCGGCAGGCGCCGCGTTCGGCGGATGCCTGCCGGGGCGGGGGCGTGCGGGCGGTTCAGGGCTCGATCTTGGTGATCTTCTGGCCGGCGACCGAGACGTCGGCCATCAGCCCGGAAGTGTTGTAGACGATCGCCTGGACCGGGGAGTTGGCGGTGCGGGTGTCGACCACACCGCCGGCACCGATCTTGAGCAGCGCCACCGAGGCATCGGCGCCCGCCGTCCAGCCATTGCTTTCCCGGAACTGCCGCAGCGATTCTTCGGTGTTGAACAGGATGACCTGCGCGGTCTCCTGCACACCGGCGGTAAGCCCGAGCGATCCGGCGGTCAGGCTGTAGAAGCCCTCGGTCCGGCCGTTCACCCGCAGCGCGCCCTGACCATACTCGGCGCCAGCGATGAAGCCGGCCTTGGTGATGGACGGGAACACCAGCACGCCGTTGGCCCGCTCGACCAGAGCCTGGGCGCCGGGGGCGGCACGGTACAGGTCGAGCAGCGAGGCATCGACGGCGGCGTTGATCGTCTCCGCCTTGGACGGCGTGGGCGTCGCCTCGGCGGCCGGCGTGCCAGGACGCTCCGTTCCGGCCGGCGTGCACGCCGCCATCAGGCCGGCGGCGAGAAGCGCGGCACCGACTGCCTGCGCACGATTCTTCATGACGGCTCTCCGAGGGACGCAAACCCGCCCCGCGCCCGGGGGTGCGGCGAACATATGCCCCGCCCATGACATGCCACCAGTGTGGAAATCACCACCGATCTCACGTCACCGTGCGCCGCCGCCAGCCACCTGGCCGTCACATCGTGCCGTACACGGGACCACCGCCGCCCTGCGGCGTCACCCAGTTGATGTTTTGGGTCGGGTCCTTGATGTCGCAGGTCTTGCAGTGCACGCAGTTCTGCGCGTTGATCTGCAGCCTGGGCTCGCCATTCGTGTCCTGCACGATCTCGTAGACCGCCGCCGGGCAGTAGCGCTGCTCCGGCGCGTCATAGGTCGGCAGGTTGATCCGCGTGGGTACGGTCGGGTCCTTGAGCTGCAGATGGCAGGGCTGGTCCTCCTCGTGGTTGGTCCCGGACAGGAAGACCGAGCTCAGCCGGTCGAAGGTCAGCTTGCCGTCGGGCTTGGGATAGTCGATCGGCCGGTGCTTCGACTTGGGCTCGGTGGCGCTGTGGTCGGCATGGTGATGGAGGGTCCAAGGCGCCTTGCCCTTGAACACGTAGGTGTCCAGCGCCGAGTAGGCGAGGCCGGCCATCAGGCCGCGCCGGAAGGAAGGCCGGATGTTCCGCACCCCGTGCAGTTCCTCGTAGAGCCAGGACTTGCGGAACGCCTCCGGATAGGCTTCCAGCAGGATCGGCGCCTCGCCGCCGGCCTTGAGCGCCGCTGCCGCCGCCTCGGCACACAACATGGCGGACTTCATCGCGGTATGCGTGCCCTTGATCTTGGGCACGTTCAAAAAGCCTGCTGTGTCGCCGATCAAGGCACCGCCCGGGAAGACCAGCTTGGGCAGGGACTGCAGCCCGCCCTCGGTGATCGCCCGCGAACCGTAGCTGATCCGCCGCCCACCCTCGAAGACCGGGCGCATCGCCGGGTGCAGCTTCAGGCGCTGCAATTCGCCGAACGGCGAGAGATAGGGATTGGCGTAGTCCAGGCCGACCACGAAGCCGAACGCGATCTGGTTGTCCTTCCAGTGGTAGAGGAACGAGCCGCCATAGGTCTTCTGGTCGAGCGGCCAGCCGATCGAGTGGACGGCGCGGCCCAGGTGGAACTGCGCGGGATCGACCTCCCACAGCTCCTTGATGCCGATCCCGTAGGTCTGCGGGTCGACGCCGTCGCGCAGGTTGAAGCGCTGGAACAGGGTCTTGGTGAGCGAGCCGCGGCAGCCCTCGGCGAACAAAGTGAGCCGGCCGACCAGCTCCATGCCAGGCT
This sequence comes from Geminicoccus flavidas, assembly GCF_009806515.1. Classification (GTDB taxonomy): domain Bacteria; phylum Pseudomonadota; class Alphaproteobacteria; order Geminicoccales; family Geminicoccaceae; genus Geminicoccus; species Geminicoccus flavidus. Next base: position 9,334 of record NZ_WUJP01000643.1, read on the forward strand.
GATAGGCATCGGTCGGCTGGCCGTCCCGGCCGACCCCCATGTCGCCGGTGGCCACCCCGCGCACCGCACCTGCCTCGTCATAGAGCACCTCGGCCGCGGCGAAGCCCGGATAGATCTCTACCCCCAGCCCCTCGGCCTGCTCGGCGAGCCAGCGGCACAGGAGGCCCAGGGAGATGATGTAGTTGCCCTCGTTGTGCATCTGCGGCGGGGTGGGCAGCCGGCGGCTGCCGGTCTCGGTGAGGAACAGGAACTGGTCCTCGGTCACCGCCGTCTCGACCGGTGCCCCCTGCGCCTTCCAGTCGGGCAGGAGCTCGTTCAGCGAACGCGGCTCCAGCACGGCACCCGACAGGATGTGCGCCCCGACCTCGGCCCCCTTCTCGATGACGCAGACGGACAGCTCCTCGTCGATCTGCTTGAGGCGGATCGCGGCGGCGAGGCCGGCAGGCCCGGCACCCACGATCACCACGTCGTAGGCCATCTGCTCGCGTTCCATCCCGATCCTTCCTTGCTGCGCACCGGCGGCGTCGTTGCGGCAGGTGCGGGCGTAGCACGCCGGCTTGCGGCTTTGAAGCGCGCTAAGGCAGCGGAAAACCCACGTCCGCCTCGTAGGTTAGCGCAGCCTGAAGAGTAACCAGGCAGTTACCGACACGACCAGCCAGATCGAGCTGCCCAGCAGGAGCCCGGTGAGCGCCCCGCCCCCGCCGAGGCTCGCCGCCACGCCGATGCCGGCACGCTTCAGGCCGAAGGCGAGAATGCAGCCGCCCAGCAGGCACGCCGCCAGGAGGAAGGCGCGCAGCTTCCAGGCCTCCAGCGTCGCGGCGGCATCGGCCGTGCCCAGCAGGGTGGCGGCCGCGACATCGCCCTGGCCGGCCAGGGCCAGCACCGCGCCCTTGCCGTCGACCGGTGCCCGCAGCGTCC
>NZ_WUJP01000644.1 GCF_009806515.1 Geminicoccus flavidas
CGGCTTGGGCCTGACCGATCATCGTCGCGACCCCGAACGGCACGGACCGGTAGCGCAGCCGGATGTCACCCGGGGCCGGCCGGTCCGGATCGCCCGACCACCACCATTCACCGCCGCGCGCCACCGTGCCGATCCCCGCCACCTCCAGCCGTTCGGGCAGGGCCACCGGATCGGTGGCCGGCAGGGCCAGCCAGAGCGGCGGCTCCGCCTGCCAGGCACTCAGCATCGGCGACGGTGCGACCAGGCTGGCGCTGGACAGGCGCAGCGGCGGGTTGGGGTGGGCGCCGCCGGCATCGCGGAACCGGGTCGAATCGATTCGGACCGCCGACCACACCAGCTCATAGACGAGGTCGCGCCCGCCCTGGGTGTTGATCTGGCGTTCCTGCCACTGCGCGGTCTCGACCTCGCGATCCAGCCGCAGGACCTGGAACGTCCGGCCGAGTGCCGGCTCCTGCACCGGGCCAGCAGCCCTGGTCTCGCCCATGACCCGGACGAACCGCCCGTCCGGCACATCTCCAGGCCGGTCCGCCGCAGCATCGACGACTTCGGCACGGACGGCGGCGCGCAGGTCGGCCGCCGACGCGGCCCGCCATTCATGCCAGACGGAGGCCGCCACCGCCGCCAGCAGGATGAGGCTGCCGATCACGACCGGCACGACCGACTTGCTCAATGAGGCTCTCCTGGGCAGCTTGCGGCTTCAGGTCCTGGGACGGCAGCATGATGGGCTTCACCCCGCTCGACGAGGCCCGGATCCGCCTGGGCATGGACGAACTGGCCGGGCGTGACCCGCAGGTCGCGGGACTGCGCGCCCGGATCGGCGATCCGCCGCCGCGGATCCGCCCGCCGGGCTTCGCCACCCTCCTGCAGATCATGACCGCCCAGCAGATCTCGGTGCGGGCCGCAGCCGCGATCTGGCGCCGGCTGGAGGTGGCGGCCGGGGCCGCACCCGACCATGACTGGCTGGCGGCGCAGACCGTGGAGACGCTGCGGGCATGCGGGATGGGCTACCGCAAGATCGCCCACGCCCAGGCGCTGGCCCGGGCCGTACAGGCTGGCACGCTCCGGCTCGACCGTCACCATGAGGCCAGCGAGGCGGAGATCCTGGCCGAGATCACCGCGCTGCCGGGCTTTGGCCGCTGGAGTGCCGAGATCTATCTCCTGTTCGCGCTGGGCAGGGCCGACGTGCTGCCGGCCGGCGACCTCGCCGTGCAGGTCGGCTACCAGCGCCTGCGCGGCCTGCCAAGCCGGCCGGGCGAACGGGAGCTGCGCCTGGCGACGGAGGGCTGGACGCCCTGGCGTGGTGTCGGCGCCCTGTTCCTGTGGCACTATTACGGTGCGACCACACTGGAAGCGGCGGAATGAGAGCAGTGCCGGACGACGGGACAATCGTGGCGGCGGTGCGTGCCGCCTTTCCGGACGTGGTCGGGATCTGGTTCTTCGGCAGCGCGGCGCTAGGCCCCGCTGGGCCGGAGAGCGACCTGGACATCGCGGTGCTGGAGCCGGGGCGCTATCAGGCAGCTGAACTGCTGGAGGCAAACTGCCGTATGGCCGATCTGCTTTTCTGGGAGCGCATCGATCTGGTCGATCAGCGGGCGGCGAGCCTACCGCTCCGCTTCAGCGTGCTGGCTGAGGGCCGCCGATCCGGATCGGATGGACTTCTACGAGAACAGCTTGGTCGAAATGTTTCAGCGAGAGCAGGTGCAGCGCCAGCCGGCGGTACGGGCATGGGTCGAGCGTCTCGGCCGGGGGATCGATCTGACAGGGGGTCACCGCTGATCGACCGGGTGGTCCTGGCCAAGATCGCGATCATCGGGCGCTGCCTGCAATGCATCGCGGATCGCTATC
>NZ_WUJP01000645.1 GCF_009806515.1 Geminicoccus flavidas
CCGGCGGGAGGCCGATCTCGACACCGATTTCGACCTTCAGGACATCGTGCTGCTGAATCTCCAGCGCGCCTGCGAGGCCACCATCGATCTCGCCAATCGCGCGCTGGTGCTGCTGGGCGAGCCGCCGACGGCCGACAGTCGCGACGCGTTCCATCAGCTCTTCCGCCTCCGCCTAATCGAGCAAAAGCCGGCGCAGCGTCTGATGCGCGTGGTCGGGTTCCGCAATCGGCTCGTCCACCAGTACCAGGACATCGACCTGGACCTGGTGCGCACCTTCCTGGCGGAGAACTTCGACGACCTGACGGTATTCGCCGCCGCCATGGCCCGCCGCTTCGACGCAAAGCCGCCTTTCGAGGCCAACCCTGGCACCTGAGGCCACCGCCTGCTAGAAGGCTGGCGCGCGCGGGCAGCGATGCCCGCCGGCGCCGCTTGTCGTCCGTTCACCGCGTCAGAGACCACCGACCTTGGCCACCGAGCAGTCGCGCCCCTTCGACATCGTCCCGATCGAAGAGGAGATGAGGAAGAGCTACCTCGATTACGCGATGAGCGTGATCGTGGCGCGTGCTCTGCCCGATGTCCGCGACGGCCTCAAGCCCGTGCAGCGCCGGATCCTGTTCTCCATGAAGGAGAACGGCTTCGATCCGGGCAAGCCGCACCGCAAGTCGGCCCGCATCGTCGGCGACGTGATGGGCAAGTACCATCCCCACGGCGACAGCGCGATCTACGACGCCATGGTCCGCATGGCGCAGCCCTTCTCGCTGCGCCTGCCGCTGATCGACGGCCAGGGCAATTTCGGCTCGCAGGACGACGATCCGCCGGCGGCGATGCGCTATACCGAAGCCCGCCTGTCGCGCGCCGCTCTGTCGGTGATCGGCGAGATCGACGAGGATACCGTCGATTTTCGGCCTAACTATGACGAGAGCGCCGAGGAGCCTTCGGTCCTGGCCGCGGGCTTCCCGAACCTGCTGGTGAACGGGGCGGGCGGCATCGCGGTCGGCATGGCGACCAACATCCCGCCGCACAATCTGGGCGAGGTGATCGACGGCTGCGTGGCCCTGATCGAGAATCCCTCGATCGAGCTGCCCGAGCTGATGGAGATCATCCCCGGCCCGGACTTCCCGACCGCCGGCATCATCCTCGGCCGCGGCGGGATCATGTCCGCCTACCAGAACGGCCGCGGCAGCATCGTCATCCGCTCCAAGAGCCATGTGGAGGAGATCCGCAAGGACCGCCAGGCGATCATCATCACTGAGGTGCCCTACCAGGTGAACAAGGCCCGGATGGTTGAGCGGATCGCCGAGGTCGTGCGCGACAAGAAGGTCGAGGGCATCGCCGACCTGCGCGACGAGAGCGACCGCCAGGGCATCCGGGTGGTGATCGAGCTGAAACGCGATGCCGACCCGGACGTCGTGCTCAACCAGCTCTGGCGTTACACGCCGGTCCAGACCTCGTTCGGCATCAACATCGTGGCCCTAGTCGGCGGCCGGCCGACTACGCTGGGCCTGATCGACATCCTCAAGGCGTTCCTGGAGTTCCGCGAGGACGTCATCCTGCGCCGCTCGGCCTACCGGCTGGGCCAAGCGCGCAGCCGGATCCATGGCCTGATCGGCCTGGTGATCGCGGTGCTCAACATCGACGAGGTGATAGCACTCATCCGCTCGTCGAAGGATTCCGCCGAGGCGCGCGGCCGGCTGATGGCGCGCGACTGGCCGTCCGCCGACATCCTGCCGCTGCTGGAGCGCGCCGAGGCCGGGCTGGTCGATGCGCCGCCGCCGTCCGAAACCTACCGGCTGTCCGAGGCGCAGGCCCGCGCGATCCTGGCCCTGCAGCTCCAGCGCCTGACCGCCCTTGCCCGCGAGGAGCTGGTCGAGGAGGTCGAGAAGCTGGCGGGGGAGATCCAGGAACTCCTGCATATCCTGAACGACCGCGGCCGGCTGCTCGAGGTGATGCGCGAGGAGCTGCTGGAGATCCGCCAGAAGTTCGCCGACGAGCGCCGCAGCGTGATCGATCTGGACAGCGACCTCGACCAGGACATCGAGGACCTGATCCAGAAGGAGGACATGGTCGTCACCGTCACCCATGCCGGCTACGTCAAGCGCGTGCCGCTGGTGACCTATCGGGCGCAGCGCCGCGGCGGCAAGGGCCGGGCCGGGATGCGCACGCATGAGGACGACGTGGTCACCCGGCTGTTCGTGGCCAACACCCACACGCCGGTCCTGTTCTTCACCACGGCCGGCCGGGTCTACAAGCTCAAGGTCTACAAGCTGCCGCTGGGCAACCCGCAGGCGCGCGGCCGGGCGATGATCAACCTGTTCCCGGCCATGGACAGCGGCGAGGCGATCTCGGCGGTGCTGCCGCTGCCTGAGGACGAATCGACCTATGGCGACCTTTCGATCGTGTTCGCAACCGCCAGGGGCCGGGTCCGGCGCAACGATCTCACCGACTTCATCCGCGTGCCGTCCAACGGCAAGATCGCGATGGGGCTGGACGAGGGCGACCGGCTGATCGGCGTCGACGTGTGCGACGACAGCTACGACATGCTGCTGGCCGCGCGCGGCGGGCGCGCGGTGCGCTTCCCGGTGGAAAGCCTGCGCGTGTTCAAGTCGCGGGCCTCGGAAGGGGTGCGCGGCATGGACCTCGCCAAGGACGACGAGGTCGTGTCCATGTCGGTCCTGCACCATGTCGAGCTGCCGATCGAGCAGCGCGACGCCTACCTGAAATATGCCAACGCCCGCCGCCGGGCCGAGGGCGAGGATGCGGACGGCGGCAACGGCGAGGCGGTGGTCGATCTCACCGAGGAGGAGATCCAGAAGCTGCAGGCCGGGGAGCAGTTCCTGCTCACCGTCACCCGCAACGGCTTCGGCAAGCGCACCTCGGCCTACGAATACCGGATCACCAACCGGGGCGGGCAGGGCGTCATCAACATCGAGACCTCGGCGCGCAACGGCGAGGTCAGCGCCACCTTCCCGGTGACCGATGCCGACCAGCTCATGCTGATGACCGACCAGGGCAAGCTGATCCGCATGCCGGTGGACGGGATCCGGATCACCGGCCGGAACACCCAGGGCGTGCGCCTGTTCAACGTCGACGAAGACGAGCATGTGGTGGGCGCAGTCCGCCTGCTGGATGCCGCCGAGGACGACGAGACGGACGAGCCGGTCGAGGAATGAGCGTGGCGTTGTCCGGCGGGCCCGGGCAACGGCGGCCCGGAGGCGCATGAGATGAGCAAGGTGCGGACCGGGATCTATCCCGGCACCTTCGACCCGCTGCACAACGGCCACATGGACGTGATCCGTCGGGCGACCACCCTGGTGGACCGGCTGGTGATCGCCTGCGCGATCAATGTCGGCAAGGAGCCCCTGTTCCCGCTGGAGGAGCGGGTGGCGATGATCCGGGACGAGCTCGCCAGCCTGCCCGAGAACGGCACGCGCATCGAGGTGATCCCGTTCGAGACCTTGCTCGTGCATTTTGCGCAGGCGCAGGGCGCGCAGATCGTGGTTCGCGGCCTGCGCGCCGTGTCCGACTTCGAGTTCGAGTTTCAGATGGCGGCCAACAACAAGCGCCTGGCGCCCAAGCTGGAGACGGTCTTCCTGATGGCGTCCGAACACTGCCAGTGGATCTCCTCGCGCTTCATCAAGGAGATCCACGGGCTGGGCGGCGACGTCGCCAGCTTCGTCAGCCCGCAGGTGCTCCAGCGGCTCGATCAGCGGCGGGGGCGCGGCTGAAGCCTTGCGCATCACCGAGTTCGACTTCGAGCTGCCCGAGGGGGCGATCGCCCAGGCGCCGGCCGAGCCCCGCGAATCGGCACGGCTGCTCCATGTCGCCGACCGGCTGGCCGACCTCCATGTGTCCGACCTGCCGGGCCTGCTGGAGCCGCGCGACCTCCTGGTCCTGAACGACACCGCCGTCCTGCCGACCCGCTTCTTCGGCAGCCGCGGCGAGGTCCAGGTCGAGGTCACCCTAGTCCGCCCGGAAGGGGAGGATGGCTGGTGGGGCCTGGCGCGGCCGGGCAAGCGGCTGCGGCCGGGCGACCAGGTGCAGCTTGCCAGCGAGCTTCGGGCCGAAGTGGTCCAGAAGGACCCGGACGGGCTGGTGCTGTTCCAGTTTCCCCATGGCGGGCAGGAGCTGATCCGTCGGATCAAGGCGGAAGGGCGGATGCCGCTGCCGCCCTATATCCGCCGGCCGCGCGGCGGCGATCCGCTCGACGACCAGGCCTACCAGTCGGTGTTCGCCAGGCGCGACGGCTCGGTCGCCGCCCCCACCGCGTCCCTGCACCTGACCGAGGCGCTCCTGGCGACGATCCGCGCCAAGGGCGTGTGCACCGAGTTCGTCACCCTCCATGTCGGCATGGGCACCTTCCTGCCGGTCAAGGTCGAGGATACCGACCAGCATGTGATGCATGCCGAATGGATCGAGCTGCAGGCCGACGCTGCGGCGCGGATCGAGCGGCATCGCCAAGAAGGCGGCCGGGTGGTCGCGGTCGGCACCACCGCGCTGCGCACCCTGGAGAGCATGGTCCGCCCCGACGGCACGCTCAGCCACGGCACCCAGGACACCCGCCTGTTCGTCACGCCCGGCTACCGGTTCGGCGTGGTCGACCGGCTGCTCACCAACTTCCACCTGCCGCGCAGCACGCTGTTCATGCTGGTCTGCGCCTTTGCCGGCATGGCCCGCATGAAGCAGGCCTACGCGCACGCCGCCGCCACCGGCTACCGCTTCTTCAGCTACGGCGACGCCTCCCTCCTCGAACGCAACGACCCGAGCCAGACTTGACCGAATTCCGCCACGAGACCGTCGCCAGGGACGGTGCCGCCCGCGCCGGCATCCTGCACACCGCCCACGGGTCCGTGCCGACCCCCACCTTCATGCCGGTCGGCACGGCCGCCACCGTCAAGGCGATGACGCCGGAGATGGTGGCCTCCACCGGGGCCGGCATCGTGCTGGGCAACACCTACCACCTGATGCTCCGCCCGGGTGCCGAGCGGGTTGGCCGGCTGGGCGGGCTGCACCGCTTCATGAACTGGCCCGGTCCGATCCTGACCGATTCCGGCGGCTTCCAGGTCATGTCGCTCGCCAAGATCCGCAAGCTCACCGAGCGCGGCGTCACCTTCGCCTCGCATATCGACGGCAGCCGGCATGAGCTGACCCCGGAGCGCTCGATCGAGATCCAGCACCTGCTGGACGCCACCATCACCATGCAACTCGACGAGTGCCTGCGCCTGCCGGCTGAGCGCACCGAAATCGAGCGGGCCATGGCGCTGTCCTTGCGCTGGGCTGCGCGCTCGAAGGACGCCTTCCAGCGGCGCCCGGGCTATGCGCTCTACGGCATCGTCCAGGGCGGCACCGACCCTGAGCTACGCCGCCGCTCCGCTGAAGGCCTGCGGGAGATCGGCTTCGACGGCTATGCCGTGGGTGGCCTCGCCGTGGGCGAGCCGCAGGCCGAGATGTTCCGGACCCTGGACGAGACCGTGCCGTTCCTGCCGCAGGACCGGCCGCGCTATCTCATGGGCGTGGGCAAGCCGTCCGACCTGGTGGGCTCGGTCATGCGCGGCATCGACATGTTCGACTGCGTGATGCCGACGCGCTCCGGCCGCACCGCCCAGGCCTTCACCCGGCGCGGCACGGTCAACCTGCGCAATGCCCGCCATGCTGACGACCCGCGCCCGCTGGACGAGACCTCGGACTGTCCGGCTGCGCGCGACTATTCCCGCGCCTACCTGCACCATCTGGTCCGCAGCGACGAGATCCTGGGTGCCATCCTGCTGACCTGGAACAATCTCTGGTACTACCAGTCCCTGATGCGCGGGATGCGCCGGGCGATCGTGGAAGGCTGCCTCGCCGACTGGGCCGCCGACTTCGCCGAGGAGCAGGCGCTGGGCGACCTGCCGCCCTGGAGCGGCTGAGCCGTCACCGCTTCCTTTAGGTCAACTTCACCCGATCTGCAGAATTGCTGCGGTTGCCCGCCGCACCGCAGCCATTAAGCCCTTCCTGCACTTTGCGGCAAAAGATTAAAGGGGGGATCGGCCATGGCGCAGGACCGTCGCGGCTTTCTGGCGTCGCTGTCGGCAGCGGCGCTGATCGGCAGCGGGATGGCACCGGCGGCTCGGGCGGCCGATCCCGATACCCTCACCCTGGACTGGGCCTACTACAACCCGCTGAGCCTGATCCTGCGCGACCGGGGCATCCTGGAGGAGCGGCTAAAGCCGCGCGGCATCGCCGTGCAGTGGGTGCAGTCACTGGGCTCCAACAAGGCGGTGGAGTTCCTGAACGCCGGCAGCATCGCGTTCGGCTCGACCGCAGGCGCGGCTGCCCTGCTCGGCCGGGTGGCCGGCGCTCCGATCCGCACCGTCTATGTCTATTCCCAGCCGGAATGGACCGCGCTGGTGACGCGGCCCGACACCGGGATCGGCAAGGTCGCCGACCTGAAGGGCCGCAGCGTCGCGGTCACCAAGGGCACTGACCCCTATGTCTTCCTGCTGCGCTCGCTCCAGGGCGCCGGCCTCTCCCAGAGCGACGTCCAGCTCGTCCTGCTCCAGCACGACCAGGGCCGCCTGGCGCTGGAGCGCGGCGACGTCGATGCCTGGGCGGGGCTCGACCCGATGATGGCGCAGTCCGAGCTGGAGGCCGGCTCGCTCCTGTTCCACCGCGACCCGGGCCTCAACAGCTATGGCGTCCTGAACGTCCAGGAGGAGTTCCTGACGAACTCGCCCGACCTGGTGCGGGAGGTGCTGGCGGCCTACGAGCAGGCGCGCGAGATCGCGCAGGCTGAGCCCGATGCGCTGGCAGGGCTCCTGGCCAGTGTGGCGAAGCTCTCGCCCGAGGTCGCCGCCCGGCAGCTCGAGCGCACCGGCCTGAACGAGTCCTGGCCGGAGCAGCGCCATGTCGAGACGATCCAGGGCGCTGGCCTGGCGCTGCAGGAAGCCGGCGTGATCGCGGCCGATGTCGACGTGGCGGCCGCCACCGCGGCACTCGTCGACCTGCAGGCGATCGCGTCGCTGCGCGGCCAGGGCTGAGCCGGTGGCGACCCTCCTCGCCAGCGCCGCGGCACCTGGCGGCCGGGCGCGGCGCCACTCCTTTCGGCTGGGCCTGCCGTTCGCCGGCATCGCCCTGCCGGTGCTACTGGCTCTGCTGCTGGAGCTGGGCTCGGCCACGGGCTGGCTGCAGAGCCGCTTCCTGCCGCCGCCCAGCCGGATCTTCGCCACGCTCACCGGGCTCTGGACGACCGGCGATCTCGCCGGCCACATCCTGATCACTCTCTGGCGGGTGGCACTGGGCTTCCTGTTCGGCGCGCTGGCGGCGACCCTGCTGGGCATGGTGGCCGGCGCCTCGCCGCTCTGGCGCCGCTGGATCGACCCGACGCTGCAGGGCCTGCGCAGCATCCCCTCGATCGCCTGGGTGCCGCTGTTCATCCTCTGGTTCGGCATCTTCGAGACGCCCAAGATCGTGCTGATCGCACTCGGCGCCTTCTTCCCGGTCTATCTGTCGCTCTCGACGGCACTGCGCGAGGTCGACCGCAAGCTGGTCGAGGTCGGCCAGGTCAACGGCTTCGACCGCCTGACCATCCTGCGCCGGATCATGCTGCCCGCAGCCCTGCCGGGCTGGGTGGTCGGCCTGCGCGGCGGCCTGGCGCTTGGCTGGATGTTCGTGATCGCAGCGGAGCTGATGGGCGCCAGTGCCGGGGTCGGCTACCTGCTGCTGGACGGGCAGATGACCGGCAATGCCGCGCAGATTGTGGGCTGCCTCTGCCTGTTCGCGCTCTTGGGGCGCCTGTCCGACCTAGTCCTGGTGATGCTGGCTAGGCCCTTCCTGACCTGGCAGGACAGCGTGGCCGAGCGGGAGCAGATCGCATGAGCCAGTTCCGTCTGGAAGCCGTGCAGCGGGCGTTCGGCGAGCGTGTGGTGCTGAACCGGCTCAGCCTGTCGATCGCCGAGGGCGAGGCGGTGGCGGTGGTCGGGCGTAGCGGCTGCGGCAAGAGCACGCTGCTCCGGCTGCTGGCCGGGCTGGACCGGCCGGACGCGGGCCGGGTCACGATCGACGGCACGCTGGTGATGAGGCCACGGCCGGACGTGGCGGTGGTGTTCCAGGAGCCGCGCCTGCTGCCCTGGCTGGACGTGCTGGGGAATGTCATGGTCGGCCTGGGCGGCAAAGGTGACCGAGGGCAGGCCCGGGAACAGGCATTGCGGGCGCTGCGGCGGGTCGGCTTGGCTGAGGCCGCGGCGAAGCTGCCGAAGACCCTGTCGGGCGGCATGGCGCAGCGGGTCGGCATCGCCCGGGCGCTGGTGCGCCGGCCGCGCCTTCTGCTCCTGGACGAGCCGTTCTCCGCGCTGGACGCCTTGACCAAGATCGAGCTGCAGGGGGCGCTGGACCGGATCCGCGCCGAGGACGGGCCGGCGCTCCTGCTGGTGACCCACGACCTGGAGGAGGCCGCGGCCCTGGCCGACCGGGTGGTGGTGCTGGAGACGGCACCGGCCGGGATCGTGCTGGACCTGGCCATCGATCTGCCCCATCCCCGCAACCGCCGCTCCGCCGCCTTCCAGGCGATCGAGGCGAGGCTGGCCCGGGCCTTGGGTGGCGCGGACGCGGCAGAGGACGACCCAGGGATGGAGCGAGCAGCATGAACGGTGACGAGTTGCGGGCGATGCAGGCGCCGCTGAAGGACCGCTACCGGTCGGAGCCGGAAGCCGCCCTCGTGACCCTGCGGGCGTCCGGCAGCCTGGACGGCGAGGGTATCGCCTGCCGGGTCGAGACCGGCCGCGCCCTGGTCGAGGCTGGTCTGCATCCCGCCACCGGCGGCAGCGGTTTACAGGCCTGCTCGGGCGACATGCTGCTGGAGGCGCTGGCCGCCTGCGCCGGCGTCACCCTGCGGGCCGTGGCGACCGCGCTCGGCATCGCCCTGCGCGGCGGTGAGGTACAGGTCGAGGGCGACCTGGACTTCCGCGGCACGCTCGGCGTTGACCGGACCGCCCCGGTTGGCTTCCAGGCGATCCGGCTGCGCTTCCGGCTCGACACGGATGCGGACGAGGCGACGCTCGCCAAGCTCCTGCAGCTTACCGAGCGCTACTGCGTGGTGCTCCAGACGATCGCGACGCCGACGAAGGTGGACGCGACGGTCGCCACGGCCTGAGCATAGGCAGCACCCGCCCGGGACCCTGGGCGGGTGCTCCTGCGTCATGATCCAATTATACATATTATCTATGTTATATATGTAAAAACTACGAGGCAGGAAGCGATGTTTCTGGTTGACGGGACGACCCAGCTTGTCGATCCATCCGCCAGCAAATTCTCCTGCGAGCCCCCATGCCGCGTCCGATCCATCGCCTGCCGCCGCTCAACGCCCTGCGCTGCTTCGTGGTGGCGGCCAAGCATCTGAGCATCAGCCGTGCCGCCGAGGAGCTGTTCGTCACGCCCGCGGCGGTGAGCCAGCAGATCAAGCAGCTCGAAGACCATCTGGGCTGCCTCCTGTTTCGCCGCACCGCCCGCTCCCTCCTGCTCACCGACGAGGGCCAAGCCTGCCTGCCAGGCCTGGCCGAAGGCTTCCAGAAGCTCTCCGAGGCGCTGGACGAGATCGAGCTGTTGCAGAAGGGTGGAGTGCTCACCGTGTCGGTAGCCCCCTCCTTTGCCGCCAAGTGGCTGATGGGCCGGCTGGAGGATTTCCAGGAGCAGTATCCCGACATCGACGTCCGGATCTCCGCTTCCAACCAGATGGTCGACTTCGCCAGCGAGGACGTCGACTGCGCGATCCGCTATGGCGCCGGCAGCTATCCGGGCCTGGAGACCGACCACCTCCTGTCCGAATCGATCGTGCCGGTTGCGGCACCCTCCCTGGTCGAGCAGGCCGGCATCCGCGAGCCGCAGGACCTGGCGGGGGTGCCGCTCCTGCACGATGACGGCCCGGAGCGGGATGCGAGCTGCCCGGACTGGCCGATGTGGCTGAAGGCGGCCGGCGTGCGCGATGCGGATGGCAAGCGCGGTCCACGCTTCGATCAGTCGGCCCTGGTGCTGGAAGCGGCGATGGCCGGGCGCGGCGTAGCGCTGGCCAAGGTCCGGCTGGCCGAGCACGATCTGGAGGCCGGGCGGCTCGTGCGGCTGTTCGATCTGGAGCAGCCGCTGCGCTTCGCCTATTTCCTCGTCTGCCCGGCGCGCAAGGCCAAGCTCGCCAAGGTCGCCGCGTTCCGCACCTGGCTGCTCAGCCATACCCGCGAAACGGAAGGTGGCCCGCATCCGGCCCGGGCGACCGCTTCGGCCTGAAGCGGCCTGGCCGTTCATCTTGAAGCGCAAGGCAGGGCTGATGGTCCATCCGCTGCAGAAGTTGATCAATGGGTTCGAGCGGTTCCGGTCGGAAGGGATTGATGACCCGCATCTGTTCTCCCGCCTCCTGGAGGATGGGCAGAAACCGGAAGTGATGGTGATCGGCTGCGCCGACAGCCGGGTCGACCCGGGCGTGGTCACTTCCTGCAAGCCGGGCGAATTGTTCATCCTGCGCAATGTCGCGGCGATCGTGCCGCCCTATGGGCCGGACGAGCAGCCGCACGCCGCCTCCGCCGCGATCGAGTTCGGCGTCCGCCGCCTGGGCGTGAAACATATCCTGGTGCTGGGCCACCAGGCCTGCGGCGGCATCCGGGCACTCGCCGAGGGCACGGTCGGGTTGGAGTTCATGGCGCCCTGGGTGGGCGTGATGGACGATGCCCGCCGGATCGTCGCCGGCAGCGGCCTGGAGCCGGAGGCTCAGCTCCTCCTTCTGGAGCAGGCCGCCGTGCTCGGCAGCCTGCGCAATCTGCTGACCTTCCCATGGATCGAGCAGCGCGTGGTCCGGGGCGAACTCACCCTGCACGGCTGGTGGTTCAACCTGGCGGAAGGCCGGCCTATGGCCTTCGACCCGCTGCACCAGCGCTTCGTGCCCCTGTCCGACACGATCCGGCCGATCGACCACCGCGTCGACGTGACCGCGACCGGCCGTGCCGCACCGCTCTCGCTGGAAGGCTTCGTGGCCCGCGCGGTGGAAGATGCCGGGATGGCCCCGTTCCCCGGGGCCTGAGCGGCTTGCCAATTGAGCAGATGGCTTTTGCCGGTGGCTCGTGTAAGCGCCTTGGCACATGGCTGACGACGAGTTCGAGATTGACTGGGTAAGGGAGGAGCGTACCGGCGTGGCCGAGGCGGTCCTGTGCGCGCCCAAGTCCGACGAGCAGGTCCGGGGGATCCTGCGCCAGGCGCAGGAGGCGCGGCACCGCCTGTTCCTGACCCGGCTGGGGCCGGAGCGCTTTGGCCGGCTGCCGGCCGACCTGCGTGCCGAACTGGACTACGACCCGGTCTCCCGCACCGCCATGCTGGGTGGCTCGGCCCCGGCTGGCCCGGCCCGAGTGGCCCTGGTCGCCGCCGGCAGCTCCGACCTGCCGGTGCTGCGCGAGGCCGAGCGGACCCTGGCCTTCCACGGCCGCGCCGCGCACGCGGTGGTCGATGTCGGGGTGGCCGGGCTGCACCGGCTGCTCCGGCGGATCGACGAGCTGCGGCGCTTCGACGTGATCCTGGCGTTCGCCGGCATGGAGGGCGCCCTGTTCACCGTGCTGGGCGGGCTGGTCGACGTGCCAGTGATCGCGGTGCCGACCTCGGTGGGCATGGGCGTGGGCCAGGGCGGGCGGGTGGCGCTCCAGTCGGCCCTGTCCAGCTGCGCGCCCGGCATCACCGTCGTGAACATCGACAACGGCTTCGGTGCCGCCTGTGCCGCGGTGAAGCTGCTCAACCTGGCGGACCGCGCCCATCCGCTGCGCGGCGTGCGGGCCACCGCCCACTGAGCCGATCGCGGCGCCTTTGCACTTGCGCGTGCCGGTCCAAGCGGTTCTTTCCCAGTTCGGACCGTGCTCGGGAGATCGGAATGAGCCAGCTGCGCGACGACGCCTTGGACTACCATGCGCGGCCCGTGGCCGGGAAACTCGAGGTCCGTGCGACCAAGCCGCTCTCGACCCAGCGCGACCTATCCCTGGCCTACAGCCCCGGCGTGGCCGCCGCATGCGAGGCGATCGCCGCGGACCCGCAGGAGGCGGCCAGGCTCACCTCGCGCGGCAACCTCGTGGCAGTGGTCACCAACGGCACCGCCGTGCTGGGCCTGGGCTCGATCGGTGCGCTGGCATCCAAGCCCGTGATGGAGGGCAAGGCGGTCCTGTTCAAGAAGTTCGCCGGCATCGACGCCTTCGACATCGAGCTGGACGAGCACGACCCGGAAAAGCTCTGCGACATCGTCGCGGCCCTGGAGCCCACCTTTGGCGCCATCAACCTGGAGGACATCAAGGCGCCGGAGTGCTTTCTGATCGAGCGCAATCTGCGCGAGCGCATGCGCATCCCGGTGTTCCATGACGACCAGCACGGTACCGCGATCATCGTGGCAGCCGCGATCGCCAACGCGCTGGTCCTGGTCGGCAAGCGCATCGAGGAGGTGCGGCTGGTCTGCAGCGGGGCAGGGGCAGCGGCGCTGGCCTGCCTGGATCTCCTGGTGGCGATGGGGGTGAGGCCCGAGAACGTCACGGTCACCGACATCCTGGGCGTGGTCCATGAGGGCCGCAATGAGCTGATGGACCCGTGGAAGGCCAAGTGGGCGCGGCCGACCCCGGCCCGCACGCTGGGCGACATCATCGTCGGCGCCGACATCTTCCTGGGAGTGAGCGCCGCCAACGTGCTCAAGCCCGAGATGCTGGCGGCCATGGCCGACCGCCCGATCGTCCTGGCCCTGGCCAACCCCAACCCCGAGATCCCCTACGAGCTGGCCAAGGCAACCCGGCCGGACGCGATCGTGGCGACCGGGCGGAGCGACCATCCCAACCAGGTCAACAACGTCCTCTGCTTCCCCTACATCTTCCGCGGCGCGCTCGACGTGGGTGCCACCACCATCAACACCGAGATGGCGCTCGCCTGCGTCCGCGCCCTGGCCGACCTGGTGCGCACCACCACCCCTGAGACGGTGCACCTGGCCTACCAGACCGAGTATTTGTCGTTCGGCCCGGAATATCTGATCCCCAAGCCCTTCGACCCGCGCCTGGTGGTGGAGCTGCCGGTCGCGGTCGCCAAGGCGGCGATGGAGACCGGGGTAGCGAGCCGGCCGATCGAGGATCTCGCAGCCTACCGGGCGAGCCTCGACCAGAAGGTCTACAAGTCCGGCCTGATCATGCGGCCGCAGATCGCCCGGGCGAAGGCCAGCCTGCAGCGCCTGGCCTTCACCCATGGTGAGGAGGAGCGGATCCTGCGCGCGGTGCAGGTGGTGGTCGAGGAACAGATGGCGCGGCCGATCCTGATCGGCCGACCGGACGTGGTGCAGGCCCGAATCGAGCGCTACGGCCTGCGCCTTGCCCAGGATCGCGACTTCAACCTAGTCAATCCGTACTCCGACCCGCGCTACAACGACTATGTCGCCTTCTATCGCGACCAGATGGGCCGGCGCGGCGTGACCCCGGAGCTGGCCCGCGAGGTGGTGCGCACCGAGCCCACCGTGATCGCCGCGATCATGGTGGCGCGCGGCGAGGCGGACGCGATGATCGCCGGCCCGGTCGGCCGGTTCATCGACCATCTGCGCGACATCCAGGACGTGATCGGGATGCGCCCGGACATCCGCGAGGCGTCCACCGTGCACGGCTTGGTCCTGGACCGGGGCGTGCTGTTCTTGGCCGACACCTATGTGAGCGACGCGCCGACCGTCGAGAAGATCGTCGAGACCACGCTGGCTGCCAGCCAGGCGGTCAAGCGCTTCGGCATCGAGCCTAAGGTGGCGCTGATCAGCCACAGCAATTTCGGCAGCCGGGAATCCCCCCAGGTCAGGATCATGCACGACGCGCTGACGGCGATCCGGGCCCGGGCGCCGGGCCTGGAGATCGACGGCGAGATGCATGCGGACAGCGCCCTGATCCCCAGCCTGCGCGACAAGATCCTGCCGGATTCGACGCTTTCCGGCGAGGCCAACCTCCTGATCATGCCGGGCCTGGATGCCGCGCACATCGCCTACAACCTGGTGAAGGCAGTCACCGGCTGCGTCTCGATCGGGCCGATCGTGCTGGGGCCGCGCCTGCCCGCCCATGTGGTCACCCCGTCGGTGACCGCCCGGGGCATCACCAACATGGCGGCAATCGCCTGCGCCGAGGCCATCGCACTCCGCCAGGGCGAGACCGGATGAGCGGCGCGGAGGAGGTCCGCACGTTCCAGAGCGAGGGCATCGACGAGGCGCTGGTGGCACGCCTGACCGAAGCGGTCGCCCGCAGCGGCCGGGAGGCCGTGCTGGAATGTCTGGCGCCCTTGCACCCGGCCGACCAGGCCGCCCTGCTCCATGCCCTGAGCTACGAGGAGCGCCGCCACGCGGTGACGCTCGGCGCGGACGTGCTGGAGCCCGAGACCCTCAACTGGCTGGAAGGTGACGTCCGCGACGAGGTGGTCGACGCGCTGGGGCCCAAGGCCGCGGCCGCGGCCCTGTCAGAGCTGGAATCCGACGACGCCGTCGAGATCATCGAGGATCTGGACGAGGAGGACCGCACCGCCATCCTCCTGGAGATGGGGCCAGCCGAGCGCTCCCAGGTCGAGCAGGCCCTGTCCTATCCCGAATATACCGCGGCGCGCCTGGTCAAGCGCGACAATGTCGTGGTCCCGGACTTCTGGACGGTCGGTCAGACCATCGACTACTGCCGCGACCATGGCGAGAGCCTGCCCGAGGAATTCTGGGACATCCTGATCGTCGACCCGAAGATGCGCCCGGTGGGGCAGGTCCACGTCGCCGAGGTGCTGCGCTCGCGGCGCGACGTCACCATGCGCTCCTTGCGCCTGAAGGAGCAGGTGCTGATCGAGGCGGCGACGGACCAGGAGGAG